>JACPVD010000076.1 GCA_016191895.1 Chloroflexota bacterium
ATCACGCTTCGATGTTCGCCGCCGGAAGATGAACCTTGCACCCAGCGAGGGTCTTCCCGCAGGTCGTTGGATAATATTGCTTCGCGATTTTGCACCACCCAACCCGCCAGCCCCTCGCCGACCTTCAACTTAAATCCGCGGCCGGCTTCGCCCCGTTCAGAGAGATAGCCATAGCCAGCGCGATAATGCAACATATTATCTTCCGCGTTGAGGAGCATAATGGTTCCCTGTTCTGCGCCGATGGCGCTATTGAGCAGGGATAACGTTCGGTTAAGGGCGCGGTCCAGGTCGAGGCTGGAGGACACTTCGGTGAGAATGTGCAGGAGCGTTTCGGTGTTCTGCTGCTCGCGCTGTAACTGCGCGGTGCGTTCGATAACGCGTTGTTCCATTTGCGAGGCCAGATTCTGGGTTTCGGCAAACAAGCGTCCATTTTGAATGGCGACAATGGCCTGGTTTGCCAGCGTGCCGAGAATTTGCACATCCTCCTCGGCATACATGCCGGGCTGGTAGCTTTGAACGGAGAGCATGCCAACGGGCTTGTTGCCGGCATACATCGGAACGGCAATGATCGATTGGGTCTGGTCCTCTTCTGTTTCATTGATTGCAATGCCGCTCACCCGGTTGACATCCTCGCGAGTGGAGAGGAGCAGGGGTTTGCCTGTTTGAATGACCCTGCCGCTGATGCTATTTTCGTTGAACGGGACCCGCCTGCCAGCAAAACGGTTTCCAAGATCGTATAAAAACACCGGATCGATCTCGTTCTTCTCTTCATCGAGAAGACTGATGACAAATGACTCAACGGTCATGAGACGTTCCGCGGCCTTGCGCACCGCAACATAGGTTTCCTCCGGGTCGAGGCTTGCGCTGACCTGGGAACTGGTCTCGTTGAGGATGGAGAAACGTTCGGCGGTGCGAATCGATAATTGGAACAGGCGGGCGTTTTCCAGCGCGACCATGGCCTGGTTGGTGAGGGTGCGCGCCAGTTCGAGTTCGGTTATGCCAAAGCGGGAGCTGCCGGTATTGTGAACGAACACAAGGCCGGTGAGGTTTTGCCCGCTGACAAGAGGCAGAGCAAGAAGGGCGGTGGTTTCTTCGCCAAACATTTCCGCGAGCGGAGCAAGGTCGGGTTCGTTGCGCGCGTCGTCGGTGTTGAAGATGCCAAGCGACTCTCTCAAGCGGTTGAAGATGAGCGCGTCGGGTACCGGGCGCGGAAGTTTGACCCGCACCCGGGGCGTGGAAACCTTCCAGAACGCCTGTCCCCGTTCGAAGGTCACGATAGAGACGCGCCATGCGTCCAGGCCTTTGAGCAGTTCGGTGGCGGTCAAATTGAGAATCTGATCCGCATCCAGCACTCCCGTCAACGCGGATGCGAAACGGTTGAGCGTTGCAAGGCGCTGGGATCGCTGGTCGAGTTCGGTGGCGCGACTGACGCTGTCTTCGTAGAGGCGGGCGTTATCCAATGAAACGGCGGATTGACTCGCAAAGGTAAGCCCCACCTGCATTTGTTCGCGGGTGTAATAATGCGCCTGCTGCTTTTCCATTGCCAGCACGCCCATCAATTCGCCTTTGGAAATCAACGGAATGCCAAGCCAGGAAAGGAGCGGGTTTTCCATGGGCAGGAAGCGCGAGTCTTCGCGCACGTCGTTGACAAGAATCGGCTGGGCGGTCTGCGCCATCTCTTTGAAGAGAATACTGTCCTGCACGGCGACGGATAAGCCGAGTCTCTGGTCGCTATCGGCAAAGCCGCGCGCGGAGGCAACGGCAAGACGCTCTTTTTCGCGCAGCCAGAGCGTGGCCGTGTCGTAGGGAATGATGGGAAGCAGTTGATCGAGCAGGGAGCCAATCAACTGGTCGCTGCTCAGGCTGGAGGTGAGCGATGCCGACGCATTGTTCAAGGCGTGCAATTGCACGGCGCGTTCCTGCGTGGCCTGCACAAGGCGGACATTATCCAACGAGAGGGCGATTTGTTGCGCGAGCGAGAGAAGCAGGGCTTCGTCGTCTGCGAGGAATGCCCCGGTTGTGTTGAAGTTATCGAGCACCAACAGCCCCACATTTTGGTCGACAGTTCCGATGGGGACCAGCAAACTCGATACAGGCAACCGTCCACCGGTGGCACGGCGGTATAACGCGAGGTTTTCAGGGCTGAGATTGTAATCGCGCGCGAAGTTAACTTCATCGATGCGGCGGGCGGCCTTGCCCATGAACACCATGCCCGGTAACGCCTCTCCCTGGCGGTAGGCAATGGACATCATGCTGGTGTTATCGGCATACCCGGATACCGCGCGCGGCATGAGCGACTCCGATTGCTGATTCCAAACCAGCGCCACTCCTGCATGCGCATGCGGGAGGACGCGAATGGAATTATCGAGCAGCGATTTAACGATCGCATCCGGATCCATGCCCGGAAGCTGGCGGCTGAAATCGAGCAGGAGATTCACCTCGTCGAGCCGGCGGCGGGTCTGGCTGAGAAGCGAAATATTTTGCAGAATGAGCGAAGCCTGTTGCGAGATTTGCAAATAGACCTTGCGGTCTTCGTCGGTGAAATCGGACATGGCCTCCGGGCTGATGGCAAGCATGGCCGCGACAGGTTTGTCCTCCACAATCACGGGCAGGCAGATGAAACTCTTCGCCCGCAGGGACGTCAGGATGGCGGCGTCGCGCCACTCGTCGTTTTCATCGAGATTCGGAATCAAAATGGATTCGCCGGTTTGCAGGCAAATACGCAGGGGATTGCGCTGGCCGAACAAGGACTCGACGTTAGTGGAGCGCGGCAGGCTTCCCAAAACATGCATCAGGCGCGGACCGTCGGGCGTGTTTTCCGAAACCAGCGCGATCGACATACCCAACTGGGTGAGAGTTTCGCGCCCCAATGCGAACAAGGCCGAGGAAGCGTCCAACTGGCGGCTGACCGATTTGGTGATGGCCAGGCCGGCGCGAACTCGCTGGGCGCGTTGATCGAGGTTGTGCAGGGAGATGGTCTGCTCAAGGTCCTTATGGAGCAGGATGGGAAGGTCGTTCTGGGTGATGTCGATCAATTTTTGCTGGCGCGTCAACCCGGCGGCAAGCGAATCGAGTCGGGATCGTAATTCGTTTTGGCGTATGTTGTTGCCAATGAGGAGCGCAGCCTGCGATGCAAACACCTCCACCGATTCGATGGTGGCCTTATCGGGGCGGAGACCGTTCGAGGGATCGTCCAAACTGACCAGGCCGATCATCTGACCTTCGGCGTTTTCAAGGGGAATCAATAACATGTCTTCGGCGTTCCAGGCCGATGCGGACTTTGTCTCCGGGGAGGAGGCGGCCAGCGTAACGATATGCACATCCGGCGATGTGACGGGAGACTGGTCGATGGGAATGAAATACGATCGGCTGACCTTGAATTCCGGCCTCATCAATTGTTGAACGCCGGAAAGCGGTTGTTTGCGCAATAATAATTCATTGAGCGTTTCACGGGGAATTCCCACCGCACTTACGCGGCGTAACATTCCGGTTTCCCCTTCCAACATGCTGAGCAATACCACACGGAAGGGTGTCGAATCCTGGATGCCCTGCACAATGGATTGCAGGGATTGGTCCAGCGGCTGGTCTTTGGCGAGGACATAACTTACGTCGGTGAGGCGCACAAGCGTATCGGCGCGGCGGCGCATCAATTCGGCGCTGTTCCTTTCGGTTTGGTAGCGCTGGGCGTTGCTCAGCGCAATGCCGGCCTGCACCGCGATGGCCTGCATGATTTCGACCGTTTCCGTCGTAAAGAAATCGGCCTGACTGGAATGCAGGTTGATAAAACCGATTTTTTGCGATTGGTGAGGGATGGGCACAACAAGCGCAGAACGCACCCCGGCATGCGGCGCAGAATAATCTTCCTGTAAAAAGTCGGCAATGACGCGCGGCTCCTGGTTCTTCAACATCTCGAGTTCAAGAGCCGATAACTCGCGGTTTTCTTCGCAGCCGAAGAACAAATCGACCACGGGATTGTCCGGGCTTTTTTGCAGATCGAACAACAGGATCGACGAACAATCGGCCCGCGTAACGCGCAGGCTTTCGTCGCGAATGATGCGAAGCAGGTGCTTCAGATCGAGAGACGCGCTCAACTCTTGATTGATCCGTGTAATGACGGAAAGCCGTTCCACGCGACTGCGCAGGGACGAATCGGTTTGGGCAAGCAGGCTTGCCGATTCCACAGCTGTGGCCAGTTGACCAGCGGCGGTGGCGACAACCTGAAGATCGTAGGCGTTGAAATAATCGCTTTTGAAACTTCCAAGCATCAACTCGCCGATGCTACGGTCGCGCACTACCAACGGAACGACAATGGCCGATTCGATACGCAGGGCGGTCGCCAACGGACGATACACGGGGAGAATGCGACGGTCGGTGCTGAGCCTGCCGGATAAAAACGGGCGCTGGCTTCCCGATACCGTGTAACGATAATTGGGATCGTTGACAAAAATTTGGATAAAGGTGTTATTGATCTCTTCCGAAACGCCATAGGTGGATTCTCGCTGTAGTATCAACTCTCCGCGCGACTCGTTCATCAGGAACACGGCCCCGGTATCGGCCTGGAAGAGGTGCGCGAGTTCCTGCACACTGAATTTGAGGATTTCCTCAAGAGTTGCCGAGGAACCGGAAAGGCTGGCAATGCGGCGCAGGGCATCCGCGCGCTGGGCACGCGCTCGCGCCTGTTGCACCAGCAAAACATTTTCAATAATAGCCGCAGCCTGATTCGCGACAATGTTCATCAGGCGCACTTCATCCACAGTGAACGAAGATGCGCCGCGTTGATGATGCCCCACTTGCAGGTATCCGAGCATGCGCCCGGAGGAAAGCAAAGGCACAAGCGCAATATCCCGCAGGCTGGCCGCCACCGCAATATCCGAAAGGCCGAGCGTGCGCCACGTCTCATCGGTGGACGCGCTTAGAGTAAGAATGGGTTGCTGGCTTCCAATCACCTGTTCAGCAGGACTCCCCGCCAAAACAGCGGCGCGATACAGATCGACCAAATGGGCTGGCAACCCGCGAAACGGCGATTTTCCCTCAAGAGTGTGTTTGTCTTCATCATAAAGAAGGAATCCGATAATCTCGGCCGAAAACAAGGGCGCGATATTATCCACAAGTTGGGCAAACAACCCTTGCACGTCGCGCACCGCGCCAAGCGTTTGGTTGAGATTTGCCAGTCCTGCCAGTTCGGATGCGCGCTGTTGTTCTTCTTCATAAAGTTTGGCGTTGCGAAGCACAACCGCGGCCTGCCCTGAAATCAGGTTCAACAGGTCGAGGTCATGCTGACCAAAGACGCCGCCCCCGGTTTGCCCTGCTTCCAACACACCGACAAGTTCCCCGCCCGCCATGAGCGGAATCCCCAAATAAGATTGCACGGCGAATATCTCGCCGCCTGCCGAAAAACCGGGCTGTGAGGGCACGCTGGCAAGCATGATGGGAGCGCGGCTTGCCATCAGTTGATTGGTAAGGCTTCCAAACTGGGAAGATGGCGCGCGCGTCACGCCGCGCGCATGTTGATCGGACTGCTGAAAACGATAAGGGATGAGTTCCTGTTCGTCTGCGTTCCATAATTTCAATTCAAGCAGATCGGATGGGACGAGGCGGCTGACGTTATCTAATATGGAAAACAGGGTGGATTCAAGATCGAGGTGTGATGCGATACTGCGACTGAACTCGGTAACCATGCGCAGGATTTCTTCCGAAGCGCCGCTACTTTGTTCCAGCGCCGGGGCAAACTCCTTGCCGCGCAGCGAAACCAACATCATCGGGTATGCGCCCGGCACTTCATAGGAGGAGATCTCCACCAGTTTGCCGCCGATCGAAACACGTTTATGCCCGGAGGCCGCGCAGAGATCCAAAAAATCATCCGATGGGCGCACCCGTCTTGCAAGGCGTTCGATATCGTACGGTTCATTCTCGCGCAAATCGAAATAAGCGCGGGCCAGCGCGCTTATATATTCCACACGCCCGCCGGGCGTGAGGATGATGATTGCATCGTTCGATTTGGAAGATTCGGGAATGAAAGGGGCTGGGGCGCTACTGGCCGGTAATGTTGCGGAACTTGCGCGCGAAAAAATGCGCAAAATCGCCCAGACCAATACAATAAGTATCAGTCCGGTAAAAAACAGGCCGATACCCAACCCGGAAGACATGGAGACTCACCTCATCATCAAGCGGACGGCGCCGCCGTTGTGTCCTGACGCCGCGCCTCAGCCGCCATCTCCGTGATTTCGCGAATATCCGCAAACGACTGCGAACTCGGAGAGACCACCCCCGCGGACAAATACATGAAGCCCACCTTCTCCACTCCGCCTTCGGTTTTGGGAGCCTGGATGAATCCCTGCTGGCGATCGATGAAATTGTAGTGGCTCTGCACTTCGGTTGAGAAGCGTTCCTTCAACCGCTGGCGGATCTTCGGGGCGGCCTCATTGGTGGTGATGATGATAAAGTTGTCGCCGCCCGCATGCCCGATAAAATCGCTGTTTGTGCCGAGTTCGTCCACCACTTCACCGATCATCATGGCCGAAAAACGAACCACGTCGTCGCCGGCCACAAACCCATAAACATCTTTAAAGGCCTCGAAGTTATTCACGCGAACATCCAGCAGGGCCCAATTCGTCTCACGGATGATTCGGCGCAACTGTTCCTCGATCAAACGTCCGGCCGGCAGGCCGGAGCGCGGATCGGTGAGACTCTCGCGTTCCGAGCGGCGGATGGCGCCCTGCACGCGCAGTTTCAATTCTTCGATGTCGAACGGCTTGGTGATGTAATCGTCCGCGCCGAGTTCGAGTCCCTGAAGTTTGTCACTGCGCTCATCCTTTTGCGTCAGGAAAATCACCGGGATATGGCTGGTACGGATGCTGGTGCGCAAATTGCGGCAGACTTCGTAACCGTCTATATCCGGCAGCATAATATCCAGCACAATCAGGTGCGGCAGGACATGCTTGGTCTTATCCAGGGCGTCGCGCCCGCGATTCGCCACATCCACGTCGAATTGCAGGCTCGTGAAATAGATCTTGAGCATGTTGGCGATATCGACATCATCTTCCACTACCAAAAGACGGGCATTTCCCATTTGGGCCTCCTCTACCGTTATTGCATATGCAACGATGCTTTTTACGGGTAGAAATATATTTCTGGTTTTGCGGTTGAACGGCCGGTTATTTGCCTTTGCCGGCGTTCCTGCGAACGATCTCGATCTGTTTCTGTGTCACTTCCTTTTCAAACGAGCGAAAGCCGCTCATACGAAAGCCGTGCCGTTCGGCGATTGCGCTGATCTCCTGCACGCGCTCCAGCGTAAACTCCTTGCCGATGGTGTAATCTTCGAAGCGGCCTTCCAGCGCGAGTGCGATGGTTTCGGCCATGCAGGCATATGCCTTGCCTTCGGGAAAACCGAAATTAAAATGGAAATTCACGGCGCCAGGCACATCGACCATTCCGCCGTCGATCACTAATATATCATCTCTAACCGCTGCGACCATTGCAGAAACGTCGCGAGGGCGGGCTACATCGCAGACCACACTGCCGGCCTGCAAATGTTCCGGGTGAATTACGTCATGGATCGAACTCGTCACCGTCAGGATCAACTGCGCGTCTCTCAACACATCCATCTTCGTGCTGACGACCAACTCGCTTCTTGCGCGGACCGTTAGCCTGTCTCGCAAAACTTCGAGTTTTTTCTCATCCCGGGCCACGAGCAACGTCCGGGCGGCCTCCCCAGCCAACAGTTCAGCGCAGACACGGCCGATCGCTCCCGTCGCGCCAACGACCGCCACCGTCGCCTCTTCCATTTTTATATCCATCACATGCGCGGCGTCTCGAATGGCCTGCACCGCCATGGCCACCGTGAACGAATCGCCGGTGGTGACGGGCACATCCAGGGCGTTTGCAATGGTCACGCCGGCATCGCCGACCACCGAGGTAAACGCGCCGAGGCCGAGAATGTTTGCGCCGAGTCGTTCGGCCATGCGGCCTGTCTGGATAATTTTACGATAGACCGTGCGCTCAGGCAACTCCATCATTCGGCGGGGGGTGTAGGGGCAGGCGATAAACCAGCCCTTGATCTCCTTGCCGGTGGACTGCGAAGCGATCCCTTCAATCTCTGAGATGTACACGGGCGGAAAGAACGTGGAAAAAAAATCTATTTGTCTTTCGTTGAGGATACGCCCTAGTAATGGAAATTTGCGGCTGACATCTCGCTTGGGGTCGATGGGATGAATGATGAACGCGAAACTATCCATTCTGATTTTTCACCATGACTCCGAATCGCCTTTCGCCTGCTGATGATAGGGAGTTTGATGCAGGTGGGAAAATTTAAATCCATGGTGGTCGCTGTCTTCGAAGGCGATGTCGCGGTCGATCACGCGCCGTTCCTGCGAGGCGGCCAGCACCACGTCCGATTCGATGGTGCGTGCCGGGTAGACGATCATGCCGGAACCGATGCGGCAGTTATGTCCAACGCATCCGCCCATCACCGGGCGGTTCGAGAGGCTGAGTTTGCCGTTGCCGTCGCGTGCGCGAAGCGGCGCGGGCACAAGGTTGTAATCGGTCCACGTGGAGCCGGCGCCGATGAATGTGTTGCGCCCGACCACGCACATTTGCAAACAGGTATTTTGCGCCACCATGGAGTGTTCCATAATGGTCGTCATAAACAGGGAGGCGCGGAAAGGCAGGAAGGCGCCATCGCCCACCACCGAAAGCATCACTTGCACATCCTGCGAAATATTAACATTGTTTCCGATAATGCTGTTTTCGATCACCGCGCCCGCATTGATGGTGACGTTATCGCCGATGATGGCGGGGCCGTGAATCACCGCGCTTGGATCGATGACGCATCCCTTGCCCACCTTGACCAGTTCCGAACATTCGAGCACCTGACGGCCTTCATAAATGGCCTTGCCGATGATCTTCAGTTTGAAAAGCAGGTCTTCATTGAGGCGTTTTTCAAAACGCGCGCCGTGCGCAAACTGGCCGAATACCATGTCTGCGATGAAAACATGCACCCACGAATCGATCGCCATCATGGCCCGCAATGGAACTTGAAAAACAAGGTCGCCGCTTCGGTCGCCCATGTAGGTGGGCACATGGTAGTAGCCGATCTCCCGCGCCTGCGTGTCGATCACAAGCGGTTCGGCCCCGGCGACAGGCCCGTTGGGGTAATACCACAAGTCTGCAAGGTATAAACTTCCCGCCGGTGTATAGGATGTGGAAAGCGGCAGGGCGTGCTCGCGGAAGGCGGGATCGTCCGAACGAAACGCGGCGCGGACGGGTTTGTCGTTCTTTACCGCCTCGTCCATGAACGCCTGGATGTACTGTTTATCGAAGAAGAGATTGTCGCGATAGACGATGGTTTGTTCGCGGACGGGCTGTAAACGTTCCCCCTGCTTCAATTCCATTTCACGGGTCGTATACGGCGCGAGCAAATTACGCTGATGCAGCCACAAAGGCGTGTTTTGAATCCGAAGTTCACGCGCCGGTTCGCAAAACGGCATGATCTGATCATGGGCATGCAAAACAACTTTCAACATGGGGGTGATTATAAATCAAAGTTGCGCGAAAACGCCGCATCCGACAAAACTGGATGCGCTAAAAAGTTGTTAGGTGGCCTGCTCCCTTCACCGTCTCCGGCGAAGGATTTGCTTGTGGATCGCCGCCGAGGACGGCGGCTTTGAGCCTTTTTCCTTTTGGGTGCTCCCGCAGAACTGTTAATAGACTTTATTGGTAATAATCCAAAAACCCGTTTGGGGTGCTGATAAACTATTTTTTTTCAAAAAGAAGGGGGGAAATGGGGTGTTTTGAGCGCGCTTCACGCGCTCAAAACACCCCACGCCTCAATTTTATTTCCAATGGAGTCTAGCGGAAAACGCGGCGGTTACGACAGCGGGGTTTGATCCATCAAAATAACGCAGGCAGGATCGCCGCGGGCAATGCAGGCGGTTTCTTCCACATGGAACACCTTTCCCCCGCTTACCCAGTAAAGCGCCTCCTGTAACAATCCCACCGCAAGATGGCAGATCGGTTCATCCGCTTTCCGCTCCCAGCATAACGGGCACCGATCGATATGCCAGAATATTTTGAAATCCTTTTCCTCCACGCGCACTTTTTGATCGGTATGCCTGTTGAACAGGTCGGCGAAGACTCGGGCGCCGGTAAATAATTTTGCGGGAAGGGGTAAAAGGCGGAATGCGGTTTCGGTGATGCCAAGCAGCGACCCATATTCTCGGAGTCCGTACTTGAAGCATGCCCGCCCCGCGCGCAACGCCAGCCCGCGTCCGCCGCGCGGGCCATACGCCTGCTCCAGCGTGGATTGCAGAAGCCCCACCTTTTGAAACGGGATGGCCTGTTCTTTGCCGGCTTGCAGGGACTGCCTGCTGAATTCTTCGAGCGGGGCAAGTTGAAGCAGGGCGTCGACCCCATTTACGCCCATCACCTCTTCGAGGCCAAGCAAAATGATCATCCCCATTTTGCGGGGATAGAAAAAATCGCCCGCACTCATGAAGGCGGAAACTCTTGTTCAAGGAAGGCTTTCAATTTTTGGCTGAATTCCGCAGGCTCATCGAGCATGATGAAATGCCCGGCATTCGGGAAGAGTTCGATACGCACCCTGGACAGCCCATCCTGCAATGGCTTCCATTGATTGGGGTTTACGACAATGTCGTGATCGCCGTACATGCCCATCACCGGCACTTGAATGGTGTGCAGGCTGGGGCGGAGATCGGTTCTTCGCAACGAACCGATGCTGGCAAAGAACGCTTCCAACGTTGTCCGCGAAACATCGCGATCCATCATGGCCGCCCAGTTCTTGTCTTTGGAATAGTAGGGGGAGAGTATGCGGTAAAAGGCTTTATAGATCCAAAGGTTGTGGTAGGTTAGCCAGCCAAAAAGGCGATAGCCAAACACGCGCGGGAAAAAATACAGCGACGACCCCGCAATGGGCGAGCCGATAACAACGACCTTTTCCACCCGCTCCGGATATTGCATGGCGGTCATCAGGCTGACGGTGCCTCCCATGCTGTGTCCCACCAATGGGGCGCGAATAATTCCCAATTGCTCCATGAACTGGTTGACGAGGCTGACAAAATCCTTCACGGCGTATGTTTCGCGTTTTGTGCCTGATTCGCCAAATCCCCAAAAATCCAACGCATAGGTGCGGTAAAACGCGCCGAGGTAACCCATGGTTTGCTGCCACAACCCCCACGAACCCTGGTAGCCATGCAACAAAATTACCGGGCGTCCCCGCCCGTATACTTCGTAATGAACGATTCCCTGATCAGTGGTGATTGAGGACACGGCAAAGGGTACCTCCGCCTATTTGCCGGAGTCCATTTCTTTGAGAATGCTGTAGAGCAACTCGAGCAAAACGGTCTTGACAGTTTCGCGATCGGTTGCGACACAGGGAAGCAGCTTTGTGTTTTCATCGAGGCGCAGGGCGTGGCGCACGTCTTCAAGGTCCCAGGCCTCTTCCACATCCTGCTTATTCGCGGCCACGACAAAGGGAGTCGGGGCGTAGGCGCGAAAGGTCTCGAGGATCGAGCGCGCTTCGCGGAAGGTTTCCGGCCGGGTGCTGTCGACCATGACGATGAAGCCAAGCATGCCCTCGGAGAGAATCTCCCACATGAAGTCGAAGCGTTTCTGGCCCGGCGTGCCAAACAGATACAGAACCAGGTCTTCGTCCACGGTGATGCGGCCGAAGTCCATCGCGACCGTTCTCGCAGACTTGACGGAGCGCTCCTCGTCGGAGGATATCTTGCGTTCCGTGGCAACCACGTCGATTTCGCTGACAGACTGAATGAACTGGGTCTTGCCGGCGCTGAAAGGACCTGTCACTACCATTTTGACCGTTTGCATAATTCCTAATCCTTCTGATGACTCTGATGATTACATGGTTCGAATGCGGCCAATCAATTTGTTGATCAATGATTTTTGTTCCTCTTTATCCTGTACCGGGAATTGCTTCGGGTTGGACGGAGGAGTGGAACCGACGGGACGGGCCAGTTCGACCAGCCCCGCCTGTAATAACCCATACACGATCCTGCGGACGTCGAGTTCGCTCAATTTGTTCGTACTGGCGATCTGGCGCATTGTATTCTTTGGATCGACAAACTTTACCACCTTCCATTCATCGACGCTTAAATTCACGTTGGTCAACGGGCGGTCTGTAAATTTGAGCGCCATGTCGAGGCTGGGGATTTCATCCTGCAATTGCTCCAGTTCGCGCAACTGGCGCGATCCTTCAATGATGATGTTTTCGAGATCGAGTTTGACATTGATGCGGTCATCCGGCGGCAGCATCTCGTTTTCAAAACGAAAGATTCCCTCCACCCACGTAAATAACTTGCGTACCAACTCGGTGAAGTATCCCTGCAAATTAAGGAGGATATCCTCCTGCGTGACGTAACCGGCATTGATCAGAAGCAGGCCGAGTTCCTTGTCGGTCATCTGGCCTGCGCGATCTGTAATGGCGCGGTATTGATTGACGTTGATCTTGTTGGCTTTGTGCAGGACCGAGGCGAGGCTTCCATCCTCCCTGCCGATGCGGGCGTAGGCGAGCTTGCCGTCGCGAAATGCAACGTGCGCCTGCTCCGAGGGACCGTCCAGAATCAACGTGCCCGTTTTACCGGCCAGGTTGATCAAATTAAGAAGTTGTGTAATTGTGAAGTCGCGTAAATTTCCACGCAGCGCCATGATTCCTCTATCGGGTACTCGTTTATGAGCAGGTTGGAAAATTATACATGCAAGGCCGTAATGCGTCAATTAATGCGCTAACAATCTTGTGAGGAAAAAACGAAACGCGGCGGCAAAACGCCCAAGCCCTGCGTTCTAAAATCCGTCCCACCCTGTCCAAATTATGGTGACTTTCATCACGCAGTATTTGTTGACAAATTAACTTGTGGTTAATCTTCAAAACCCTTAGAATTTCGATGTAATTGCGCATATTGTATATAAATTTAAACCAGCGGAGGCGCCTGATCAACAATATTTCAACGCATAAGTTCTTCACTTTGAAAAGGAGAATACCCAATGAAGACAAAGAAAATGCTCGTTTTGCTCGGTACGTTGCTTATCGTCGGCGTGGTTATCGCCGCATGTGGCGATGCCCCGACCGCAACCACAGCCCCCGAGCCGCCCACCACAGAGGAAACCCCTGCCGTGCCCGCGGTAGTGATTCCCTATCTCTCTGATTGGGAGGGTTCCGGTCATAATGACGTTGCCGGCGAACCGTTCCGCCACTGGGACGATCCTGCCGAAGACCCGGATGGCGTTCCCACAAGCTGCGCCAAATGCCATACCAGCGCCGGGTATCAGGATTACCTCGGCCTTGACGGCTCCGAAGCAGGCAAAGTGGACGCCCCCGTTCCCGCAAAGGATGCGCAAGGCATTCGATGCGAAACCTGTCACAATGCCGCGACCATTTCCAAAACGACCGTGATGTTCCCCTCCGGCGTCGAAATTACAGCCGGCGACGACACCCGTTGTATGGAATGTCACCAGGGACGTGAGTCCAAGGTCAGTGTTGACGGCCTCATCGCCAAATTCGGCGAGAACGTTGAACACGACGCCGTGCCCGCTCCTGTAAAAGACGACCAGGGCAATGATGTCAAACTCGGCTTCCGCAATGTTCATTACTATGCCGCCGCCGCCACCCTCTATGGAAGCGTGACTCACGGCGGTTATGAATACGACGGCATGTCTTATGATGCCAAGAACACCCATGTTGAAGGGTACGATTCCTGCATCGGTTGCCATAACCCCCACACGCTCGAAGTCAAAGTCGAGCAGTGCGCCTTCTGTCATGAAGATGTCGCCACTGTGGATGATCTCAAGAACATCCGCATGATCTCTTCCGCCTCCGATTACGATGGCGATGGAGACGCTGAAGAAGGCATGTACTTTGAAATCGAAGGCCTGCAGGAAATCCTCATGGCTGAGATCACCAAGTACGCCACAGGCACTGCTGGCGCGGAGATCAAGTACGACGCTGCGGCCTACCCCTACTTCATGGGCGCAGACGGCAAGAACTACCCCAACTGGACTCCCCGCCTGCTCAAGGCCGCCTACAACTATCAGGTCTCCAAGAAAGACCCCGGCGCCTATGCTCACGGCAACAAGTACATTGTTCAACTGCTTGTTGACTCCATTGCCGACCTCGGCGGTGACACCAGCAAACTCGCCCGCGAAGATGCCGGTCACTTTGCAGGAAACACCGAAGCCTTCCGTCACTGGGATGGCGAAGAAGAAGGCAACGGCACCGTTCCGTTCGGTTGTGTGAAGTGCCATACCGCCACCGGCCTGCCCACTTACATCAAAGACGGCGGCACCACTGTGGTTACAGGCAGCGGCACCACCGCAATCACAGGTCTCAGCCCCATGCCCGCCAGCAATGGCTTGCTGTGCTCCACCTGTCACAACGAAGAAGCCTGGCCTGAACGCTATGCAGTTGCATCTGTCACCTTCCCGAGCGGCAAGACCGTCTCCTACGGCGGCAAGGATGCCGACGGCAAGTTCGTAGCCGATGACTCCAACCTCTGTCTCCAGTGCCACCAGGGCCGCGAATCCACCACCAGCATGAACAATGCCCTGCGCGGCAAGGAATTCGACGTGGTCGACCCGGGTGTCCGCTTCAAGAACATCCACTACTTCGCAGCTGGCGCAACCCTCTTCGGCGGAGAAGTACTCGGCGCCTATCAGTATGAAGGCAAAGAGTATGTAGGCATGAACATGCATGCCGACCCCGAAGGCAAGGCCAACAAGTGCGGTGACTGTCACGATGTTCACGCGCTCGAGCCCAAGACCGAATCCTGCGAAACCTGCCACAACACCGCCGACCCGATGGCCATCCGCGAAAGCGATGTGGACTATGACGGTGATGGCGATGTTACCGAAGGCATCAAGGGCGAAATCGATACACTCGCTGAAGCCCTCTATGCTCAACTGCAAGCCTACGGCGAAGCCAACGGCGGCGCGATCACTTACGATAGCCATGCCTATCCATACTTCTTTGGCGCTGATGGCAAGGGCTACGCCACCTGGACTCCCCGCATGGTCAAGGCTGCCTTCAACTATCAGTATGTCCAAAAAGACACCGGGGCATTCGTTCACAACCCGCAGTATGTCATCCAGATCCTCATCGACTCGATCGAAGACCTCGGCGGCAACGTTAGCGCTTACACACGCCCGGAAGTTCCCGCACCCCAATAAGATAGTCTGCAAGAAAAAATATTTGTTTCCCCGCAGTTTTAAAACTGCGGGGAATTTTTAATCCCTTCTTAATCACGCCAAATCAGTGATGTTCAACACTGTCTCCTCATGACGGCATCTCGTAAAATTGGGGCAATTACCCCATGACCTCATCCGGGCTATAATCGACAAATTATTGAAAGGATACCGAAATTTCCTTAATACAGGAGAATGCAATGAACTTTAGGAAGAAAAACCGCCCGCATCTTTCTTCGACCCTTATCCTGATCCTCGGATTTGGGCTGTTGGCCTTTGCCCTGGCCTTTCTCTCCACCCCCGCTCAGGCCGCGCCATCATTTCAAGAGGACAAGCCGTCTAACGATTTTTGTCTCGCCTGCCATCAGGAGGAAGGAATCGATAAAACCCTTGGCAGTGAATCCCTTCCCGTCAGCATCAACCCGACCCAATTTGGCGAATCAGTTCACAGCAAGGAAGGAATCGCCTGCGTCGACTGCCATACAGACATAAGCGATTATCCCCATCCCGATGTCAAATCCAAATCCATCCGCGATTTTCAAATCACCTTCGCCGACTCTTGCAAAGAGTGTCACGAAGATCAATACGACAAGGCGCATGACAGCGTCCATCAAACCGCATTTGACGAGGGCAATCAAAACGCCCCGCTCTGCGCCGACTGCCACAACCCGCACACCCAACCCCGCATCATCGGCCAGGAAAGCGGCCTGCTCACCATCGCCGCCCGCAAGGAAGTGCCAGCCACCTGCGCCGCGTGCCACACGGAAATCTACGACGCCTACAAAGCCAGCGCTCACGGAAACGCCCTCGCCGATGGCAACACCGACGTGCCCACCTGCACCGACTGTCATGGCGTTCACAATATCGGCGACCCTACTACAACTTCCTTCCACAACAATACCCCCGCCTTGTGCGCAGACTGTCATGATAACGAAGAAATCATGGGCAAATACGGCCTTTCGACCGAAGTGCTCGAAACCTATGTTTCAGATTTTCACGGCACCACCACCACCCTCTTTGAACAGCAATTCCCCGGGCAACAGGTGAACACAGCCGTCTGCAGTGACTGCCATGGCGTACATGATATTGGCAGGGTCAAGGACGCTGAAACCGGCATTGCCATGCAGGAAAACCTGCTCGCCAAGTGCCAGCGCTGTCACCCTGATGCCACCGCCAACTTCTCCGCCGCATGGATGGGACACTACCAGCCCAGCCCGGAACACTACCCGATCGTGTACTATGTCAATCTCTTCTATAAATTCTTCATCCCGGCCGTGCTGGGCGGCATGATCTTTTTCGTCCTGACAGATATTTACAGACGCATCGTCAATCGCGTCAAAGGAGTAAAGCACGCATGAACAAAGTAACCCAAACCTACCTGCGCTTTCCACTTGCGCGCCGCATCGAGCACTGGATCATGATGCTCTCCTTCACCCTGCTGGGCATTACGGGTCTTGCGCAAAAGTTCTCGACGAATCCCAGCGGGCTTTCCATCATCTTCGCCTTGGGCGGAATCGAATCGCTGCGCTCCATTCACCACATCGCCGCCATCGTGATGATGTTCGGCACCGCCTGGCATATTCTTGTGATGGGATACAGCGTCTTTGTCCTGCGCGATCAAATGTCCATGCTGCCCACTTTACAGGATGCGAAGGACGGCATACAGGCATTGCTCTATAATCTCGGCTTTGCCAAAACGTACCCGCAAATGGGACGCTACACCTTCGAAGAAAAGATGGAGTATTGGGCTTTCGTGTGGGGTGCGGCTGTAATGGGCGTCACCGGCTTCATCATGTGGAATCCGATCACGGCCACCACTTTTCTGCCGGGTGAATTCGTGCCTGCCGCAAAAGCCGCGCACGGCGGAGAAGCTGTTCTCGCCGTATTAGCCATCATCATCTGGCATATGTATGGAGTACACATCAAACGCTTCAACAAGGCCATGTTCACCGGCGCGCAAACCGAAGCGGAAATGCTCCACGAACATCCGCTCGAACTGGCGGATATCAAAGCCGGTATTGCGGATCGAAGACCCGATGCGGCCACCATTCGCAAACGCCAGATGATCTATTACCCCATCGCCGCCATCCTGACCGTTGGAATGCTCGCCGGAATCTTCGGCTTTATCAACGCCGAGGAAACCGCGCTGACGACCATCGAACCGCTGACGGAATCCGAAATCTTTACGCCGCAACCGTAAGTATCAGGGCAGAGGCGGGTGTGCAAGTGGGCACGTAGACACGTAGATAAGTAGGCACGTAGATACGTAGACAAATAAAGTGAGTCGTCCACCGGGCGACTCACTTTTTATTTTTGTTCCGTGTTTACCTCTTACATGCTTACACTGCCACTGCCTCATCCATTTCAACATGCACCGGCTCATGGGCTTCGCTTGCGAGGCGGTGGTCTACAACGCGCAGGTATTTCACGCCGAGCGAAAAGGCCAGCAGACCAAAGGCAATGATGCCAAGCCCGGCGGCCCATTCGACAAGCGACGGCGTGTACGAAGTGTAGGAGACAAGCGCTTCACCCGGCAGGTACGAGATGACAGCGAGAAAACCGACGATGTTCGTGTCAAAGCGAAAGGCTACCACGCCACCGACGATCATCGCCAGGGCGAGCATCCGCCAGAAGGGAGATAAACGTGCGGGTTTGTAGAGCAGGATGAAGGTCGGGATGAGCGCGCCGAAGAGCATTTCGCCCATCCAGAAGTTAAAGGAGAGAGTCCCTTTGGTGAGCAGTTCGAAGGCTTCGGTGCGTCCCGGTTCGTAGGTGTAGGTTTGCGCGAGCCAGTCCCAAAATCGCCAGTATAAATATCCGATCATCATATAACCGAGGACTTGTGAAACACGCTCGATCAGGATGTCGTTGACTTTGGCTTTGGAAGTGAGGCGGGAAGCAAGCATCGAGGCGAAAAGGGTCAACGCCACGCCGCCGAGGATGGCCGTGAACATGAACATGACCGACATTTCAGGCTTGTACCAGATCGGGCGGGCTTTGATCACGCCATACACCGCGCCCAGCGACGATTGATGCAGGCTCGAAAGCCCGAGACCAAGAATGGCAAGCACGGGCGCATAATGATGCATGTGTTCCATCTTTTCAGCAATGCGTGGGAACTTCTTGCGCATCCATTCAAAGGAGGCCGCAATCGGCATCACTTCAAAGACGAGTACCGTAAAGTACAAACCGACACACATGGTCACTTCCCAAAGCAGGGAGTGTGTATTCCAATATACAAAGGATTTCCAGAAACGGTCTGGGCGGCCAATATCGAGCAGAAGAGCCATCATGGCCATGCTGTACCCCGTGAAGCCGATAAAGGTGGCTGTGCGCGCAATGGGTTCATAGCGTTTGAACCCAAAGAGATAAACGATCGCGCATAGACTAAACGCGCCCGCGCTGACAGAGATCGCCGAGAGGTCGATGGTGATCCACAAGCCCCAGGGAACGAGGTCTGTCAGGTTGGTGATCGAAAGGCCGAACCAAAAGACGGCGAGTCCCGCAATCAACGCGACCGATAAAACGAGCGCAAGAAACGCAAGCCACAACCCCCAGGGGGTGAAGATGTTCTCGCGAATGGATTTGAAAATGATCTTCATGTCATCCCTCCGGTATG
Organism: Chloroflexota bacterium; assembly: GCA_016191895.1. Taxonomy (GTDB): domain Bacteria; phylum Chloroflexota; class Anaerolineae; order Anaerolineales; family Villigracilaceae; genus Villigracilis. Next base: position 18,827 of record JACPVD010000076.1, read on the forward strand.
GTGTATTCCGTCGCGGGCAGGTAATACACCCGCGGACGCGTTCCCAAATTTTCGCGCAAACGATACGACGGGTTTTCCTTCAACAACCTGCTAACCTTTGAATGGGGATCGTTGAGATCGCCAAACATGCGCGCCCCGGTTGGGCAGGCCACCACACAGGCAGGAGTGGCTTCCGCGTCTTCACCGGGGACAAGGCCAACGGACATGCCGCGATCGATGCGTTGATAACAAAACGAGCATTTCTCCGGCACGCCGCGCGGTCTTCGCTCGACCTCGGGCTGGCCCCACTCTGGGACGGCTGGGTTGTCGCCTTGGAAGGCTTCCCAATTGAAGACGCGAGCGTCATACGGGCACGCCACCTGACAGTAACGGCATCCGATGCACTTGTCGTAATCCATCATCACGATTCCATCATCGCGGTAGTACGACGCGCCCACCGGGCAGACTTCCACACAGGGGGCATGTTCGCATTGCATACATGGGCGCGGCAGGTAAACCTTCTTGCCGTCGATTTCACCGGCGTCCAAAACTTTATTCCAATCGAGATCGGGATTGATATCGTTGTGAGCGTGACAGGCCAGATTGCATTGATCGCATCCCGTGCATTTGGATTGGTCGATGACCATCGCCCATTGATGCTCGCCCGCTTCCGCGCCCGATGCCCCCGCTTCCTGAATGACCTTCACACCGGCGGCAACCGCAAGCCCAACCGCGGAGAGTTTGATGAAATCGCGGCGGCTGAAATTATTTTCCGTCATGATGCACCTCTTCTGATTTCTTCAACACAAGCCGATACCAGCGCTCGAGCCAGGGAGCCAGCACCATGCCAGCCGCCACCCCGATCAGCGCGGCAAGTCCGGCGTATCCCAACGGCGAGATGGGTTCCGGCTCCGGCAGAATGGACGACATTTCCATCGCAAGTGTTGGTTCGATTGCAGGCTCGGTCACTGAAGCGGCCACAGCCTCTTTTGTCGAAACCGCATCCCCATTTGCATGCATCTGTTCGGCATGGCATGTGGCGCAGGTTTGGATGCTGGCCTTGAAGGAATGATCCGCAACCGCATGGATGCCGGTGTTCGCCGACTCCAAATGTTCGAGATGACAATCCACACAAGTGACGCCCTGTCGGCTATGCGAGGAATACGGGAAGTTCATGCTGGCTTCCTCATGACAACTGATGCACAACTGCGAAGCGTCGTTGAAAGCCGGGTCGCGCAAATTAACCGTCACCTTCAGGGATGCATTATGCGGGTCGTGACAGGTGGTGCAGTCCATGCCCGCCTGATAGTGCGTGCTTCCCTCCCAGGTTTGCATCACAAAGCGCGAATCGGTATGACACTTGCCGCAGGTATTCCCGGAAGTATCCACACTCATGGTCGTGCGCGGATGATCGCTTCCATCATCGGTGTGACATGCCGCGCAGGTCACGCCGTCTTCCTTCCATGTGCCGGTCGCCTCGTCGAAACCCGTCACATGACAGGCGAGACAGGCGGTGGGTTTACCCTGATCGGTCCATTGCTTGACAAAGATCGGATCGTCTTTGGCGTGTCCGTGCGGACCGTTTTGCCAGCTCATTTGAAAATCTTCGTGGCATTCGGCGCAGTCGTTGTTATTCTGCGCGGGAGGCGGGGCGTCATCCTGCGCCGAAGCGGCAACGAGAGTCACGCCCGCAAACAACAGGGCGAACATCAACGCGATTAGTATCTTCTCAAAACGTGAAAACATGGTTGCATCTCCTTAAAACGACGCCCGTCCATCAGGCGTGGGCATTGCTGTGCGCAACGGCGGGAACAGGCGCGGCGAGGAACACCTCACAATCAAGGCAGGCCTCGCGCAAATACCCGTTCGACAGGCGGTGAGTCTGCCAGCAGGGTTTGCCATCTTTTTCGGCGCGCAATTGAATCTCATCCACCGAAAGACCCTGCTCCTTCCAGCACGGCGCAGAATCTTTTGCCAGCGCCGTGCGTTCCTTTTCAGCCTCCGCCTGCCAGCGGACATCCAGCCTGCGAAGCCAGAACACGATCAGGGCTGTCAGCCCCAGCGGCACGATCAGGCGCAGGAAAACTCCGGTCATAAAAATCATCATGGTATCCATCTCATCCTCGCTTCAGCCAGTAATTGGCGTCTCTGCGGCGCATCCACTCGCCGAACAGCATCAGCAAACCAAACGGCAGAATAAGCCGCGCAATCAGCATCAAAAAGACAATCTCTGAACCATTCATGGCAATCTCCTTTCGTTTTCTTGCCCCCACTATACGACTTCATTAAAGGAAAGTAAATTCGGCTCGCTCCCCATCTTGGATGAAATTCCCCCGCATCTTTTCCGACCTGAAACCTGCGGCAAACACCCCATGCCTTTTCCGCTCTTTGGGTGATTCGTCCCATAAAAAACTCCCGCCAAAAAAAGGGCGGGAGTTTTCCCAGTTACGGATGTGAATTTTCAGAAATTTCAAAGACCAGTTAAAACTTCATTGCGGGGTTTCCAATTCAATCTGGATTCGGGCATCCATGTTGAGTTTGGTGAAACTGTCAGCCCAGTATTTTTGAGCCAACTCGTCTATCAAGCCGTCTTTTTGCGCCTTGAGCAAAGCCGCCTCAAGGGTGTCTTTGTATTGCACGGCGCTGCTGCTCAAATAAAAATAGAAATCGCGGTTATAAATCAGGACCAGGTGTTTTTCAATCTCAAGGTCGGGATGTTCGGACGCTTCGCTCACAATTTCGGTGAAACCGCGCGAAAAATAATCAAGGCCACGATCGCCTTTCGCCAGCATATCGTAAATCACGCGCCACTCCCCATCGATCTCTTGATAGGGCAACCCGTTCGCATCCCAAACTTTAACATCGAACCACCCTTTGCCAAATGCGCCCACTTTCCCCAAATTGCGGAAATCTTCCAGGTTTTGGACGTTTTCATAGGCTGCGCCCTGGCCCGCAGGGATTAACAAGATGCGCCTGCCAATCAACCCATTCGTCAAACCTACATTAACGCGCGTATACTTTGTGTCCCGTTCTGCGCTGGCCACCAGCCACATCAGGCTTAATTCACCTTGATCGAGCATTTCGACCGCGCGCAGTTGGGGTAAATCTTCTTCAAACTCAAGTGTGTAGGGAACCCCGGCGGCAGTCAGCGATTTTTCGATGAGTTCAATATAGAAGAGGTGAACGTTATCCGGATAAGTCGGAAGAACCAATTTTATCCCTTCCGTTGCCGGCGCTTCCGTTGCGGCGGGAATGGGCGACTCCGTGGAATCTGGCGGCGCGGTCGGTTGTGTGGCGGCAGGGGAAGCGCAGGCAACCAGGAGAATTAAAATACCGCACAAGGCAACAACACGGCATATTTTGAACATGGTGTCTCCTTTTTTATGAAAGAACATACTCGTTATCGCATCTTCTTTTAGATGCATTCGCTCACGTATGGCAAAAAGCCGTCCTCAAAAATAATCACCGGCTGATCACCCACACCCTTTCGCCGTCTAAAACACGCGCAAGCAGTTTGGGAAATTCGATGGCGTTGATCGGTTTGCTGATGAAACCGGAAAGCTTTGCTTCCTGTGCTTTTGCAATCTGGGTTTCGGGATCCAGGGATGTTACGACAACGGTTGGAATATCTGCCAGCCTGGCGTCGGCTTTGATCTCCTCGAATACCTGATAGCCATTCTGCCCGCGCCTTAACATGACGTCCAGAACGATCAGGTCAATGGGCAGATTCTCGACAATATGCTGCACAATCCCGTATCCCAGCACGTCATGATATACCATTGCACCCTGCTTCGACAGGGCAGTGGTAAAAACGCTCACATTTAGAACGTCGTCTTCTACAAGAAAAATACGCTTGCCTTCCAATACATTTGGCATGGGAATCTCCTTTTATCTTTTCTTACCATACAAACCCAAAAACTCTCACCACAAGGGCTACGTTGAGTAATATGCGGACATATTCGTGTAAATGCGCCAGTTTTTCTTTTAGTTTTGTTGCCAGATTATCTTTTGATGCCATAGCGCAATAAAATCTGCGCTATGATGCCTTTTGCCTCGACCTCTTTCAGCGCGGCGTTGAATTTTTGCAGCAGCGCGGCGGAGTCGGGGTAGCTGCGCGAAACCAGCAGGCGCAGGGGGTCTTCATTCAACGCTTTTTCGGCAACGGCAAAGCGGTTCGCTTCCTGTGGGTACAGTTTTTGGATCAGCGCCCAACCCACCAATTCCTCCGAAGCCGCCAAATCCACCCGCCCCAGGTAGAGTTTTTGGATGTTGGTTTCGTCAGAACTGACGTAATCCGTTTTCAGTCCCGCTTCGGCAAATGGTTTTTCATACCAATAGCCCAGCACCCCGCCGACGCGGTAGGCTTGCAGGTCTGCCAATGTTTCGTAAATCACCGGGTTTTTTTGTCTTTCGGGCATGTAAAAAAATCTGCCAGTGGAAACGAAAACTGGGTCGGAAAAATCATATTCCTGTAGCCGCTCCTCGGTTTCGATGTAGGGGAAGGTGGCAAAAGCTTTGCCGTTTTTCACCTCCTCTTCGGCGCGCTTCCACGGATAAAAGACATACTTCACCGGCACGCCCATTTCCTTGAAAACCGCGGAAACGATCTCTGTGAAGGCGCCGTAATTTTCCATTGTTTCGGAAGTGTACGGCTGCCACTCGCCGGTGGTTAAGATCACCGCCGGCTCCTCTACGGCAGAAGCGGAAGGCTGGGGAACGGCGGTGGCGGGCGGCGCGGTGCAATTTGCGGTTAATGCAATCACCAGAAACAATGCGCAGATCAGCCGACTTTTCATTTTCATCTCCTCTTATATTTTTTGGAGAGCGTTTTATAAACCGGGCTTTGCCACAGAAAAACATCGCTTTTTGAGTATCTTTTCAAAAGAAGGGGGAAGTGGATGTTGCGGGCGCGCGAGGCGCGCCCGCAACACCTCACACCCCGGTTGATTGAGAAGGTACCGCGATCTGTTGTTTCAACAAACTTCGATCCGGGTTACGAAACAAACCAGATCGTTTCGCCTTTTAGAATTCGTGCCATAAGATCGGGAAACGTGGAAATATTCAAGGGTTTTCCAATCGCGCCGTCAAAGCCGGCATCGCGCAATTCCTCCACTTCTTCATTTGTCACACTGGCTGTCAACCCTATTACTTTGACATGGCGATATTCCGGGTCTGTGCGCAACTGTTTCAGCATTTCAAACCCGTTATATGGATGCACGTGAATATCCAGCAGGAAAGCGTCCGGGCACTTCGGTAGTGCTCTAACCCGCTCCATAAAATTGGCGCTGTCTTCAAAAATAACCAGATTCCGCGCGCCCATTGCCTTCTCCATGATCAAATTCATCACCGTGCGGTTTGAGGCGTCATCCTCCACATACAGAAAAAAAGCTTCTTTTACAGAGACGGTATTCATTCTACTTTTCTCCCATTCTGCCATTATTCTCGGCGGGTATGGTGAAATGGAAAGCCGTGCCAACGCCAATCTCGCTTTCCATCCATAACTCACCGCCGTGCGCCTCGACCAGGCTGCGCGTGATCGGCAGACCCAGCCCGGTGCCTTCCTGTTTAATGCCGTCCAAGGTTTGAACAAACGGCTCAAAAATTACAGCCTGGGATTCAATGGGTATCCCGTACCCGGTGTCAATTACGGAAAACTTTATCTGGTCTTCCTGATTCCTGACGCTAAGAGTCACTGCGCCCTGATTGGTGAATTTGATCGCATTGGACAACAGGTTGACCAATATTTGGCGCAGGCGGCGCCTGTCACCCGCGATGATGGGCAGGTTGGAATCTATATCCTGCACCAGTTCCAGGGGCTTTTTTTCCAACAAGGGTTTGACCATGATTACAACCGTATTTATTTCGTCATGCAGGTTTACGTTGTTTTCCACAAATAACTTAAGTTGCCCCGCCTGAATCTTGCTGATATCCAGTACGTCGTTGATTAATTGCAGGAGGTGCTGCGAACTAACCAGGGATTGCTCCAGCAATTCTTTTTGTTCGTCGGTGACAGGACCCACCATGCCCCGCGCCACCATTTCATCCAGATTAATGATGGCGTTCAATGGCGTGCGCAATTCATGACTCATGCTCGAGAGGAACTGGCTCTTCATCTGATCCGCGCGGCGCAACTCGGCAGAGGCCTGCAACTGGACGCTATACAGTTGGGCGTTGCGCACCGCAATGCCGATCTGCTCCGCCAATGTGGTAAGTATCTGAATATCCGCCTCGCTAAAGCGGTCTGTTTTTTCTGAAAGCAGGTCGAGCACGCCTATCAGGCGCGCGCCCACCAGCATGGGGAAAACGGCTTCGGATTTCGCATCGGGCAGGGATGGGTCGACCAAATAATCTTTGGACTCGGAGACATCATTGTTCACAATTTGTGTTTGTTCGCGCGCTCCCTGCGCCACCAGGCTGGGTCTGGCATCGATACTGAGCGTCTTTACCGCTTTTGTCATTTGCCTGGTCTCTTCGCCAGTGGTCGCCTCCAGTGTCAATTCTCTTGCTTCCGGTTGATATATATATACAGATGCCGCATATAGGTTGAATCCCTCTTTTGTTTGAGCAACCAGTTGGTGCAGGAGTTCATCCATATCCAGCACGCGCGTGATCTGCCGCGACACACTGGAAGCGATGCTGAGATCGCGGGTACGGTCCGCCACGCGCTTTTCCAGTAATTGATCGCGCGCCTGGATTTGATTTGCCATGGCGTTGAATTGCTCGCTGATGATGTTCAACTCTTTTTGTTCCATCGGCTTCAAACGCTGGCTGTAATCGCCGCTGGCAAAACTTTCAATCCCCATCGTTAAAACTGAAAGGGGCTGGCTTAAAAATCTCTGCAAGAGAAACCACGTGGAAATCAGGATCGTAACCACCACCACTATCACAATCGAAAGCATCAGAAGAAAGATGTTGCTGCGCAAGTTGTCGATCTGGCGGGTGGATACACTGACCTCGACAGAACCAACCTGCTGCCCGTTGAATTCAATCGGGCGTGTTTCAACGATCAGATTCGCCTCGTCTGTTGGTTTCTCATAAATGGAGTCGCCGGTATCGTCCAGCACGCGCACACCGACCACGTTTTCCGCCTGCAGGTATGCCTGGCATATTTGCTCGATCGAATTCTTATCGAGATTCCACACAGGTATGGACAGAACGTTCGAAAGTTCTTCGACGCGGTTCGTGGCCTGCAATAACAACTCGCTTCGCGCCTGACTTACTGTAATAAAGAAATAGGCGCTGCCGAGCGCCACGATGATGATCGTCAAGACAATTGCAAGGCGCAATGCCAGATCACGCGCCAGCGTTCTTGTAGGAAAATCCTGGTCTTCCGGAAAACTTGCGTTTCTCACCGTTGTCACATTTTTACCTGTTTCTTCAATTCATATCCGATCAGGATTTGTTGATCAGTCCCTTGCCCATAATGATTTAAGGATGGTATTGAACTTTTGGAGAAAACCGGCAGATACAAGATACAGCCACGAAACCATCAGGCACAGAACATCTTTATTCAACGGATTTTTTGTATTGCCCCACTTCTTCCTGCTTTTTGAAAAGATACGATTTTTATGGGGCACATTCGAAATAGGCTTGGTGTTTGCATTTGCCTACCAAGCCTCATTATAATACCCGCTAGTACATCTTGGCATAAAAGGGTCTTTAGTGATATAGGATAGGGTATTCCTCAGCAGGAGAGACCCAATGCCTATACCGAAAGCACAAGAAGTGACATTGTCGGAGGCCGAGCGACAAGGATTGGAAAAACTGGTCA
>JACPVD010000093.1 GCA_016191895.1 Chloroflexota bacterium
TACGACAAGGTTCACCTTGTCAATTCGCCGCAAAGTGAACTTTGCAGTACGCCAGGGTTCACCTTGTCAATTCGCCGCAAAGTGAACTTTGCAGTACGCCAGGGTTCACCTTGTCAATTCGCCGCAAAGTAAACTTTGCGGTACGCCAGGGTTCACCTTATCAACTCATGCAATTCATCGAACGTACGGATGACCGCGCACTCGGCGTCGGGGAAGAGTCGGCTTGGGTCGTAGAGGACAGGCGTCAGCCCGGCGCGATGCGCTCCGACCGCGTCGGCGAAGTAATTGTCGCCCACGTACATCGTCTCGCGGGCGGATGTCCCCGCCAGTTCGAGGGCTTTGAGAAAGATACCCGAATCGGGTTTGAAGGATTGCACCTCGCCCGCCGCCAGCGTGAAATGAAAATGCGGGTGAAGGTTCATTTCTTTGAGTTCGTCGTCAAAGGGTTTGTCGCGGTTCGACACCACGCCGAGGACGTATCCCGCATCCTTTAAGATGCCGAGCGCGCGCGGGGCGTCTTCGGGGATGCGCGCGGCGGGCTTGTAATTCGCGCCCATGTGCGCGGAAACTTCCGCGGCAAGCCCGGCAGCCTTCGCCGGATGAAGCCCAAGCGCCACCAGCCGCCGCCGCGAGTAGTTGACCCAAAACTCCCCCGACTCATGGTCGTATTTTTTCTTGTCCGCCTGGATCTCGAGCGAGTTGGCAAAATAAAAATGCTCCCAGCGTTCGGCGCGGGTTTCATCCTCCCCTGAAAAATGAACGCCAATATGTTTGAGGTATTCGACAAAAACCCTGCTGCCGGTTGGAACGTTATGGCGCAGGGTGCCGTCGAGGTCGAAAAGAATTGCCTTGATTTTTTGTGACAATGATTACTCCATATATTTGAAGCGACAGCCGCCTCGCGGGCGACTGTCGCTTTGATTCCATGTTATCCGCCGATATGCGACATTTCAACTTTGGGAAGGGGAATTGTATTTTCCGAACGGATCTCGGAATAACGGTCGGCGCGTTTTCCCCAGATGCCTTCGATCCGCTGCGCGATTTCTTCGTCGCTTGCGCCACCGCGCACCATCTCGCGCAGGTCGTGCCCCCTGACCGCAAAGAGGCAGGTGTAAAGTTTGCCTTCGGCGGAAAGCCGCGCGCGGTTGCAGTCGAGGCAGAACGCCTGTGTGACCGAGGCGATCACGCCGATCTCGCCGCCGCCGTCTTTATAGCGCCAGCGTTCCGCCACTTCGCCGTTGTAGTTCGGGTCGGCGGGTTCAAGCGGCATTTCAGCGCCGATGATCTTGACGATCTCCTTCGCTGAGACCACATCGTTCATGCGCCAGCCGTTGCTGTGACCAACATCCATGTACTCGATGAAGCGCAGGATGAATCCCTTTTCACGGAAGAAACGCGCCATCGGCAGGATGCTCTGCTCGTTGACCCCGCGTTTGACCACCATGTTGACCTTGATCGGTTCCAGCCCGGCGGCTTTGGCGGCATCCATGCCTTCGATCACTTTTTCCACGGGGAAATCCACATCGTTCATGGACTTGAAGATTTGGTTGTCGAGCGAGTCGAGGCTGACCGTCACGCGCTTCAACCCGGACCTTTTGAGTTGGTCGGCGAACCGGGGCAGGAGCGAACCGTTTGTGGTCATCGTCAGGTCAAGATCGGGAATTTCGGAAAGCATCTTGAGCAAATCAGGAAAGTCCTTGCGGACGAGCGGCTCGCCCCCGGTGAGTCGAATCTTTTTGACGCCGAATCCGGTAAAAATGCGGGCGAGGCGCGCGATCTCCTCGAAGGTCAGGACCATGTCGCGGTGCAGGAACTGATAATCGGGACCAAACACCTCCTTCGGCATACAATACACACAGCGGAAGTTACAGCGGTCGGTGACGGAGACGCGCAGGTCGCGCAGGGGGCGGTTCAAGGTGTCAAGAAGGGTCATGGGGTCGGAGGATTGCGATTATATCAACTTTATTAGACATTGCTTATTCCGATTGACGCGGAATAACGCCCATGCTATCATGACAGCGTCATTATTTTTGTTACAGGAGTTATTGATGAGTTTTGAATTTATTCTTCGCATCATAGGGATGCTCGTTCTCGGGTTTGCCGGGGGATACTGGGGATTTCAACTTTCGGAGTTTTCACCGGAAGGCGCCCTGCGCACCACACTGGTATTCAGTTTATCTGGCGCGCTGGCTGGGCTGATTCTCACCCCATACTTTACCACCCGACCCGCGCGAGCCATCCGTTCCCTGCTGGGGCGCATGACCGCCGAATCGCTGTTCGCAGGGTTAACCGGTCTGATCGTTGGTCTGCTGATTGCCGCCCTGCTGGCATTTCCGCTTTCGATGCTCCCCCCCCCGTTCAGCGAAATCCTGCCATTCATCGGCGTGTTGATCTTTTCCTATTTTGGCGTATCCATTTTCGTCATGCGCCAGGGCGACATCATGGGTCTGCTCAGCGCATTGAGCGGAAGAAGCGAAGGCGGCGGCTCCTCCTCATGGACCAACCTCAACCGCAACATCCTGCTTGATACCAGCGTCATCATCGACGGGCGCGTGAGCGACATCGCCAAGACCGGCTTCCTGCCCGGCACGCTGCTCATTCCGCGTTTCGTCTTGAACGAGTTGCAATACATTGCAGACTCTCCCGATGGGATGCGCCGTCAGCGCGGGCGGCGCGGCATGGAAGTGCTGGCTGAACTCCAAAAACTACCCAACATCCTCGTCCGCATTTCGGATATCAACGTGGACGGCGTGCGCGAAGTGGACGACAAACTCGTGGTGCTTGGCAAGCAGTTGAAAAGCCCGATCCTCACCAACGATTACAACCTTAACCGCGTCGCCGAACTACAGGGCGTCACCGTTCTCAACATCAACGAACTTGCAAATGCGGTCAAATCGGTTGTCCTGCCGGGTGAAGCCCTGCGCATCAACATCATGCAGGAAGGCAAGGAACACAGCCAGGGCGTCGGCTACATGGACGACGGCACAATGGTTGTGGTCGAAAATGGGCGCGATTACATCGGCGAATACATGGATGTCAACATCACCAAGGTCCTGCAAACCTCAGCCGGGCGCATGATCTTCGGGCGTGTAGAGGAAGAGAATGGGAAGAAGAATAAGAACAAGTGAGAAGTGAGCAGTGAACAGTGAGCAGTGAACAGGGCGTCGATAGATGTCCTGTTTTTTTTATGCGGTAAAATACACCCGTTTATAAAAAATCCTTTGTGTACCCTGGTGACCCTTTGTGGTAAATAATATGTTAAAAATCTATAACACCCTCACCCGCAAAACCGAAGAATTCCAGACCCTGGAACCCAACAAGGTCAAAATGTACGTCTGCGGGGTCACAGTCTATAACGACGCCCACGTCGGGCACGCCATGTCTGCCATCGTCTTCGACATCGTCCGCCGTTATCTCGAATATCGCGGATTTTCCGTCAAACACGTCATGAACTACACCGACGTGGACGATAAGATCATCAACCGCGCCAATCAACTCGGCGAAGACCCGCTCAAACTTTCAGCACGTTATATTGCTGATTACGCCGCCGACCTCAAAAGCCTGAATGTTCTACCTGCCACCTCCAACCCGCAGGTTAGCACCACCATGCCGCTCATCATCCAATTCATCGAAGGGCTGATCCAAAAAGGTCACGCCTATGCCGCGCAGAATGGCGACGTCTACTTCCGCGTGAACAGCGACGATGATTACGGCCGCCTCTCGGGTCGCAAGCTCGAAGACATGCAAGCCGGTGCGCGCATCGAAGTCGGCGAACAAAAAGAACACCCCATGGACTTCGCGCTTTGGAAAGCCGCCAAGCCGGGCGAAATCTCATGGGACAGTCCCTGGGGCAAGGGGCGACCCGGCTGGCACATCGAATGCTCCGCCATGAACCTCGCCGAACTCGGCGAACAGATCGACATCCACGGCGGCGGCAACGACCTGATCTTCCCCCACCACGAAAACGAAATTGCCCAAAGCGAAAGCTACACCGGCAAGGAATTCTCGCGCTACTGGATCCACAACGGCATGTTGCAGCTCGGCGGCGAGAAAATGTCCAAGTCTCTTGGCAACATCATCAGCATCAAGGAATTCCTCTCGAAGCGTTCTTCCGATGTCATGCGCATGTTGGTTCTGAATGGGACGTATCGCGCCCCGCTGATGTTTAATGACGAAACGCTGGATGCCGCTGAACGCAACGTCGAACGCCTCAAATCCGCGCTCAAGCCTGCCTCACCCTCAGCAAACGGACTCTCCACTGATGCCTTATCCGCTTCGATTCAATCCGCTGCCGCCAACTTCACCGAAGCCATGGACAATGACTTCAACACTGCCGGAGCCATCGCCGCACTCTTCGAACTCTCCAAGTCCGTCAACACCGCCCGCGATAACGGCGCAACCGGCGAACAACTCGCTTCTGCGCAAGAGACTTTCAAACAACTGGCTGGCGTGCTCGGCTTGAAACTCGAAGAGAAAAAAGGCTCGAGCGAAGACGAAGCCCAGGTGGAAGCCCTCCTCGCCGAACGCGCCCAAGCCCGCAAAGACAAAAACTGGAAGCGCTCCGATGAGATCCGCGACCAGCTCAAAGCGCTGGGCGTCGCCATCGAAGACAGCAAGGATGGCACAACCTGGAAATGGGCATAAAATTCAGGATCACCCGTAAAAAACACCCATCTGGCGGAACAAAGAAAATCCTGTGTAAACAACGCGAATATAACTCATCCCGCGAAGAATTCGCGCTATTCGCCCGGTTAGCGAATTGGCGTTTGACCCATATACAGAATCTGCGCAAAAAAGGTGACAATCGCTTTGCAAGCGACTGTCACCTTCACGCTTTTCATGGATGAGCCTCGCGTTTTATCGCCGCGCCTGACCTACACATCCGCCGAAACCCACCTCCCCGATTCTCCACCATACATTTTGCTGTTTGCGCCCCCTGTATTACTTTGGGCGCAGGCAAATTCAAGGGTCCCTCAACAGGTTCAGGGCAGGTTTTGCAATTCACACGGATAAAGGATTGACTGGCGCGCCGCTACTTCCAACGGCGCTTGTAGTGAATAAATGCAATTACAACAACGGCAGAAATGGCAATAACGCCGCAATAATTCAAGACGCTTGTTGAGAATGGATAATACCGAATCCGCAGCATGAACAATGCAAGCGCGGCAATCATGCCAACGGTCAACCCCAGGGCATCCAGGGCGAACTCAGGCGTTTTCCTGTGTCCAATTAATTCGAACAGGGCGTCTTCGCTGGCGTAAACATTATGGGACGATGCTTTGATTTTATCCAGGGTAAAAACCGGCAGGAAGACGGCGCGCTTCCCTTCGAATGCCTGATTCAAAAGAAACAGGAATAACCCGGTTGACATGGCGACCCAAAGTGAAACACGCGCAAACAATTGATAATCGCCTGAGGCAAAATTCTCTGAAACCATCACCCCAAAGCGCGGCAGGGCAGAAAGGACATCATCTGTGCCGAGCCAGGATGTGAACCAGCCCAAGGCAACCGGAACCGCTCCCGCCATAAAGGTTTTTCCGCTCTTCCAGGCGACCAGCGTTTCATTCATCTGGTTGCACTCGCCCGCCGCCGCCTTCAACGCCGTTCGAAACCGGTTGTATTCCCTGCCCGCCGGCAGGCGCAGGGCAAGCTGGTTGTACGCGACGATCATTTCCCCCGCCTTTGAGCGGATATGCATCTCGATCAGAAAAACAAGGAAGGGTTTCCATGTAAAGGGGGTAAAAAAACTCATCCCCAGTCTGTTCCACCGCATGAACGCTGATTCGTTTTCCTCCGGCACAAGCAGCTCTGTCAGATTGACAAAAAAAGGCAGTCGGGAGGCAATATCAATCGCGGCAACATATTCACCCATCAGTTTACGATGAGATTCCTGAAAATCCCGCGCAGTTGGAAAAACGGATTTATTCATGACGCCTCCGCCGGGTCACAAAAGTATTGGCGGATTTTACCACCAGCCCGCATCTTATAACGCAGGAGCAGCAGGGTGGGAGCGCTCAAAGTTTGTTATTTGGACTGCAAAACCTCCTGATTTTGCAGTCCAAAGTCGGGAGACCCTTCGACAGGCTCAGGGCAGGTTTTTGCAGTCCAAACTGACAACCTTTGCTTGCACGCGCGGGTGAAAGCAAAGGTTGATATAAGTATGCTCAAAGCCGTTGTCCTCGGCGGCGTGTTGCGGGTAAACCCTTCACCGGGAACGGCGAAGGGAGCAATCCCGTCTACCAACTTTTAGCGCGCCCTCTGCAAGCGAATTATTCATTGCCAACGGTCGTAAAGGTATAATCCTCCCATGCTGCCCGATCTGCAAATGCGCGACCATCTGCGCCTGCGAAAACCGCATCCCTGTGGCTCCTACGAGTGGACGGTCGTCCGCCTCGGCGCGGATATTGGTTTGGAATGCAAAGGCTGCGGGCATCGCGCGATGCTTACCCGCCGCGAACTGGCAAAACGGATGAAGACGAATCTTTCGCAAAAGGAACGGGAAAGTAAACCAGACCCGAAAGGCTTATCTTGAACTTGTCGAAGGATCATAAAGACATTCAGGGTCTTGATAGAGGTGAATATATGGAATCAGGCAACGCAGAACTCCCCATCGGCTCGCTGCGCATCGGCTTGTTTACCGATACCTACGCCCCGCAGGTAAACGGCGTATCGGTTTCGCTGCAAATGATCTCGGAGGGCTTGAAAAAGCGCGGGCATCAAGTGACCATCTTTGCGCCAAAGTTCCCCGGCTACAAGGATAATGAACCGAACGTGATGCGCCTGCCTTCGTTGAAATATCTCAACAACCCGCCGATCTATGTGGCTGTGCTTGGCACGCCCCGTTCCACCTGGAAATTGACCCGCAGGCACTTCGACGTGCTTCACGCGCACAGCCCGGCGAGCGTGGGGCTGCTGGCATACCTGACCGCCTCCACCAAGCGGCTGCCGCTCATCTACACCTACCACACCTCCATCACCGACTACACCCATTACATCAAGTTCATCGGCAACACCGGCATCATCAAATACGCGGCGGCGTGGTTCAGCAAGGCATCCACCGATCTGGGCGACCAGATCATCGTCCCTTCGCCGAAGTTCCACCGGTTGTTGTTGAATCAAAAGGTGAAACAACCCATCAACGTCATCCCGAACGGCATCGACCTGAGCATGTTCCGGGCTGCGCAAAACCCGGAGGCTTTGCGAAACAGGCTCCGGCTGGGTCCCGAAGCGCAGATTCTCCTGACTGTCGGGCGCATGGACCCGGAAAAGCGCCTGGAATTCATCGTCGAGGCATTCGATCTCATTTCAGAACGAGTCCCCAATGCGCACCTTGTTTTTGCCGGGGACGGTTCTGCGCGCAAGGGCGTTCAGGATAAGGCAAACGCCATCCGTGCCAAAGACCGCATTCACTTTTTGGGCATGGTCAACCGCGCCGAACTGCCCGATGTTTTTCACGATGCAGATGTATTCCTCTCGGCTTCCACCACCGAAGTCCATCCCATTTCCGTCATCGAAGCGATTGCCTCGGGGCTGCCTTTCGTGGCAGTCAAAGACGAAGCCTTTGAAGGCATGTTGGAAGACGGGCTGAATGGGTATGAAGCGCCGCTCGATGTAAGGAAATACGCCAATGTGCTTGCCGACCTTCTGCCCGACCGCGAACGCCTGAAAAAATTTGGCAAACATTCGCTGGTATTGAGCGAAAAATATTCCATCGAAGCGCAGGTCAAATCGCTGGAAAAACTTTACATGGAGGCGATTTTGCAAAACTGGCGCGGCAACTTTTTCAAACGCATGATCTCCCAGAACATCAACCACATTCCCACCCGCATCAACCGCGTCATCCGTACCGAGATCGGGAAGTTAATGCCCCGCAAAAAGAAAAAGGGGTAGGTTTATAAAAAATATGGGGGCCGGACAACAGATAGTTCGTAAATTTCCCAACGGCTCATCCGACATGATCTAGCCCATGAAGCCTTCGAAGCGACATGCGCGTTTTAATAAATGCGTGATGGCGCTTTTGTTGTATCTTCTCAAAATTTCGGGGCAAAACCATAAGGCTGAGACCGCCGGGCTTTTCAAAGGCAAAGATTCACTTTTGCTTGATTTTGCGCGGCAAAATTCGATTTTCTGGTTCTACCGTTTTTAACGGGAAAACCATTTTCACCACAAAGGACACGAAGGTCGCGAAGGAAAAACGCCTGTAAATTTGACGCCTTTTCCCCTTTGTGTACTTTGTGACCTTCGTGGTAAGGCTCTTTCCCGTCAATTACGGAAGAGCCGATTTTCTTTGCGCCTTTGCGTTAAAAAGGCGAATAACCACCCAGAATAATTGAGAGGATGCCTTTTGCTGACCGTGGGCGTTTCAAAGCCAGCCGCAGGCGCGGCAGTATTCGATGGACATCAAACCTCCGATCGCCTATCCCAACACAAAATTATCGATCAATCTTGTTTTTCCAAAATAGACCGCCAGGGAAAGAAGAGCCTTGCCTGTAACCGTATCCAACTCCTCCAGCGAGTCGTAATCGGCGCAGGAAACATATTGCGCCTGCGCCTGCGGATCGCCTGCCAGCGTTTCCTTCATCCTTGCCCTCAACCTTTCCGCATCCCGTTCGCCCGCCTCGTGAAGTTCCTTTGCGGCGCTCAAGGCGCGAAACAGCACAACCGCCGCCCGGCGTTCGTCAACGTTCAAATACACATTCCGGCTCGACATTGCCAGCCCGTCCGCTTCTCGATGGGTGGGGCAGACGATCACCTCGAGCGGGAAGTTCAAATCCGTTGCCATGCGGCGGATGACCGCGACCTGTTGGGCGTCCTTCTGCCCGAAGTAGGCCTTGTCTGGCTGGGTGGCGTTGAACAGTTTCGCGACGACGGTACCCACACCCCGGAAGTGACCGGGCCTCATCGCGCCTTCCAGCCCCTTTGAGAGCGCCTCGACCTCGACCCAGGTCTGGTAGCCGGGCGGATACATGATCTCCGCTGTGGGCGTCCAGACCAGGTCCACGCCGAGGGGGCGGAGCAGGCTCAGGTCACGCTCGAGATCGCGCGGGTACTTTGAGAGGTCTTCGCTGGGACCGAACTGGCTCGGGTTAACAAAGATGCTGACGAGGACGCGCCGGTTTTCGGCTTTGGCGCGTTCCACAAGCGACAAATGTCCCTCGTGCAGGTAACCCATCGTGGGAACAAGACCAACCGTCCCGTCGAGAGAGAGGCGGGCGGTTCTTAAGTCGAGGAGAGAGGAGACAATTTCCACGTCAAACTCCGATTTGTATATACAAAAACAAAAGTACTACTTGACAGGCTAGAAATTTTGTTCTACACTTTTATCAGACTTAGATAAAAGGAGAAATACAATGGCTTTCGGATACACGAACTCAAAAGGAAATACATACTATCTTCATGCAAAAGGCAAGATGTTCTTCTTCTCGAAGGAGATCAAGGAAGGCGCTCTCGACGCCGTGCCCGCCGGTTATAACGTGGTCGAAATGAAGACCGGGATGCCGGTGCTCAAGAAGGCGGAAAGCGCCGCTGCGCCCGCTCCGGCGAATACGGAAAGCGCAGGGTCGTAACAAGTATAACCCTGTTAATTTTCGCCCAGGCGCGCCCTGGGCAACACAACTTAATACTCTGTTCTTTTAGATAAAAAGGAGCCTAAAAATGACACGTACACAGCATCTAAAAGTCCTTGAAACGAAAGGGGAGCCGACATGCCAGCATTAAACCGCGTTCAGTTGATCGGCAACCTGGGCAGGGACCCCGAAACCAAGTTCACCCCCACCGGCAAGAAGGTCTGTCACTTTAGCATTGCCGTCAGCAGCCGCTGGAAAGACAAGAGCGGCGAGATGAAGGAAAGCACCGAATGGGCGAACATTGAAGCATGGGGCAGGCTTGGGGAGGTCTGCCAGGAATATCTCAAGAAGGGCAGTCTGATCTTCCTTGAGGGACGCCTGAAAACCGATAAATACGATTCGAACGGTGAGACGAAATATTTCACCAAGATCGTTGCCCAGACCCTGCAATTTCTCGACCGCAGGGAGAGGGAAGAGCCGCTGATGGCGGTGGACGAAGACCCCGGCGAGTACGACGCGCTGGCTGGCGAGTAGCAATTCAGGCGACGGTCATCTTTGAGGTGACCGTCGCTTTTTTATATTCCAATATCATATTATGCCTGTCATTTCTTCTTGCGCCCTTGTTTTGG
Source organism: Chloroflexota bacterium (assembly GCA_016191895.1). Classification (GTDB taxonomy): domain Bacteria; phylum Chloroflexota; class Anaerolineae; order Anaerolineales; family Villigracilaceae; genus Villigracilis. The sequence goes on from JACPVD010000093.1 coordinate 10,196, forward strand.
CTGGTTTATACTAGCGGTCATGCCACTCCCTGAACAAATCGGACGCTACGAAGTCAAATCGGAACTCGGCCGCGGCGGCATGGCAACCGTCTACCGCGCCTACGACCCCAACTCTGGGCGTGAGGTTGCCATCAAGGTTCTGCCGCGCGAAATGCTGCACGATCCGCAGTTTCGTTCGAGGTTCGAACGCGAGATCAAGTTGATCGCCTCGCTCGAACATCCTGCCATCGTGCCGATCTATGACGCGGGGGAGGTCAACGGACAGCCTTACTTCGTCATGCGCTTCATGAACGGCGGCTCCCTCTCGGATGTGATCGAAAAGGGTCCAATCCCGATCGAGGATACGGCAAAGATCATCGAAAGGGTCGCCCAGGGTCTTGCGTACGCGCATCGCAAAGGCGTGATCCACCGCGATTTGAAGCCCGACAACATCCTCTTCGACGAGACCGGCGAACCTTTCATCTCAGATTTCGGCGTTGCCAAACTGACCGAATCGACCAGCAACCTGACCGGTTCCGGCGTGATCGGTACCCCCGCCTACATGAGTCCCGAACAGGCGCAGGGAACCGAGATCGACCTTCGCAGCGACGTCTATGGGCTGGGCGTCATCGTCTACCAAATGCTGACCGGGCATCAGCCCTACAGCGCCGACACGCCCATGGGGGTGGTCGTTAAGCACATCACCGACCCGGTCCCTGAGATTCTCAAAGTCCTGCCGAACCTGAAAGCAGAGGTCGATTCGGTCATCAAGACCGCCATGGCAAAGGATCGAGACCAGCGCTTTGCAAACACCGTCGAACTGGCAAAAGCCCTGAACCTGGTTGCAACCGGAAGCGTCGGAAACCTGACCTTCTCCACCAACAGCGGCATTGCCTCGCGCCTTGCTCCTCCCGCCGCCAAACCCGCCTCACGCGGACTAAACACCGGGCTGATCGTGGGCGGGGTTGTCCTTTTGGTTGCCGTCATCGGTTTTCTCCTCCTGCGCAACCAGCTATTTGTGCCAGACGTTACGGCGACGGAGACAGAGCCGTCTGCCGCACAAACCGACAGCCCCTCCGAACTCGTCACCGTTGTGATCACCGCCACATCTGAGCCGACGGCAACCGGTCCGGCTTACGCCCCCGCCTGTTCCGCAGATGCCGCCTTCCCCGTCTCCAGCGCAAAGGAAACTGACAACTTCTGTGTGCAAAAGATACCCTACGCCTACGCCGCAATGGAAGAAAACGCTGTTTTCACTGTTTTGAACACCGATGGCTCCAAGTGCCGGCAGGAAGTCGTTAAAAATGGCGAAAAGGTCATCTCCTGCACCGGTTCAAGTTTTGCCGTTGTGCAGCTCCAGGTCTGCCTGCCGCCCGAACTTTCCGAACAGGACCTTGCGCAATGCTCGGCGGATTCGACCTTCAATGCCGAAGACGCATGTTGTGTTGCGATCCCAAAAGAGGAAGCCGGGTGCAAAGTGATCGAAATCCAACTCAAGGGATGCGGCGGATAAAAACAGATCGGGCGTTTACAAGCGCCCGATTTTTATTTCAGGCGGATGATAGAATTGCAGCATGGGAACCCTGTACCTTGTCGCCACGCCAATCGGCAATCTCGATGACATCAGTCCGCGCGCATTGAAAGTCCTGCGCGAGGCGGTCCTCATTGCCGCTGAAGATACGCGCCACACGGGAAAACTCCTTGAACGCTTCGGCATCAAAAATAAATTAACCAGTTATTGGGAACACAACAAACTGAACAAACTGGATTTCATCCTCGATCATCTCTCGCAAGGCGATGTGGCTCTGGTCTCGGATGCGGGGACTCCGGGAATAAACGATCCCGGCTACGAGTTGGCCCGGGCCGCCCTCGCTTCATCCTTCGACGTTATTCCTGTCCCTGGTCCCTCGGCTCCCATCGCCGCCTTGAGCGCATCCGGGCTTGCCAGCGATTCCTTTCTCTACCTTGGCTTCCTGCCCCACAAATCCGGCGAAAGACGCAACTTTGTGGAACAGGTTGCAAACCTGCCCCACACCCTGATCTTTCTCGAAACCCCGCACCGTATCGCGGACTCGCTCGAAGACCTCCTTGCCGTATTGGGCGACCGCCGCATCTGCGTCGCCCGCGAGATGACCAAACTCCACGAAGAATACTGGCGCGGAACGGTCAGCGGCGCGGTCGAGCATTTCAAATCGAAGGAGCCGCGCGGAGAATTTACGCTGGTGATCGAAGGGAGGGCGAAAGTGGGAAACGAACAATGGGAAGAGGATGAGTTGCTGAAAGCCCTCGAAGAGGGATTAAAGGCGGGCAAATCTGCGAAGGAATTATCTGCCGAACTGGCGGGACCAAGCGGTTGGAATAAAAAAGAAGTATACGAGAAGGTGAACTCGTTGAAGGGAAAACGCAGGGCGTAAAATGCGATGCGTGATGCGTAAAGGCAAAGCGCGAAACGCTGGATTCTTGATAAGAAGGTCAGGTTGGGAAATACCATCCCCTCAATGGGGGCGCGCGACTGGAAAACAAAAACGCACTCTTGCGAATGCGCTTTAGCGGAGAGGGCGGGATTCGAATACCATCCCCTCAATGGGGGCGCGCGACTGGAAAACAAAAACGCACTCTTGCGAATGCGTTTTAGCGGAGAGGGCGGGATTCGAACCCGCGACTGGTTTAACCCAGCACTCACTTAGCAGGCGAGCCCATTCAGCCACTCTGGCACCTCCCCAACAATGTACAACTGCTCGTCTGACGCTTGATATTGTAATCGCAAATCAAAAATCGTCAACACGTGCGCCGGGTACAGGGCTTATACCCGAATTGTAAGGCGGAGGGAGTGGGATTCGAACCCACGTTGGCTTTCACCAAACATGTTTTCAAGACATGCGCCTTCAGCCGCTCGGCCATCCCTCCATAGGAACCGACTTTTGTCGGAGGCGGAAGCGATTTTACCATATATAAATTCCCCGGCATGTCACCCTGAGCGACAGCGAAGGGTCTCTACGCCCATCGGTAGAGATGCTTCGCTTCGCTCAGCATGACACATTAAAGGCTCTACTTTATAATCACCCCAATGGACAAACACGACGTCATCATCATAGGCGGGGGAGTTGCTGGTCTCACTGCCGCCCTGCACCTCGCCGAGCGCGGACTGAAACCGTTAATCCTCGAATCGAACGAACACATTGGTGGTCGCTTGGCTGGTTTGCCTGAAACGAATGTCAAAGGCAAAAACTTCCCTGCCGAACATGGCGTGCATGGAATTTGGTCTTCGTATTGCAATCTAAAGTCCATGCTTCGGCGACATGGCGTTGTCGATCAATTCACACCCGCCACCGACGAGCAATGGATCTACCGCGTGGGCGACCACGTCCGACGCGCGAACATCGGCAGTGCCATTCGTAACAGCATCATCCCCGCGCCGTTTCATTACATTCAACTTTTTCTCTCGCCGCGTTTCTGGGGCATGCTCACCCTGCGCGACATCCTCTCCATTTTCAACGTCTGGTCGGTGCTGGTGATGGCGCTGGGCATTGATCCCTTCGTCGAGAATCAGCCGATGGAGGGGTTCACTTTTGGCGGTGCACTCAAGAAATGGGGACCCGCCTTCCGTTCGCTCTTTTTCGGTCTCACTCGCAACGGGCTCGCCACCGATCCCGATCAAGTTCCGTTGGCGGGTTTCCTTGCCTTCCTGCGTTTTTACACCCTCATGCGCCGCGA
>JACPVD010000094.1 GCA_016191895.1 Chloroflexota bacterium
CCCCCCGAACGGATTCAGCTTTCTGAGACCTTTCCTCCCCCGAAACCTTCGTGTCGCCCCTTGTCACTCGTTACTCGTAATTTTCCACTTTCCAATTTCCACTCCATCCGATCTTCTCCCCCGCCATCTTCACCAGCAGCCCCGTCCGCCAGAATGCGACTGCCGCCATGCCATGCGCCAGCACGGCAAAGAAAGGCGGCGTTTCGAAGGTGTAATACGTCCAGCATTGGCGGGTGGTTCCCCATAGTTCGAGGAAGTAACCCAGCCCCGACCCGGCGATAAAGGTCAACAAAGCGAGGCGGTGGTCTGTTGGCGTGAGGACGAGCAGGACGCACAACGCCAGCGAGAGCAGGGTATAGGATTTGTCGAAGGTCGGGGAAACGAAGACCAGCATCAGGGTCAGGAAGGAGGCGAAGACGGTCCAATAGAGATAAGGGAATAGGGAATGGTGAATGGGCTCGCCTGCGCGATCCTCGATCCGTTGGATGATCCAATCCATTGCCCGGGTAATGCGGTCAATGGACAATGACGCAATGGGCCAGGCGGGGATGATCCACAGGGGCGGACGTTCGGCGGTGTAGTAATGCCAGAGGTTGGTCTGCGTGCCCCAGCTTTCGATTGCCAGCCCGCCGCAGATGCCGACAAAGACGATCAGCAGGTCGGTCTTGAGGTTGGCGCGCGCCACGATGGTGACGGACATGAAGAGAAAGATGCCGATCAGCAGCCAGTCGATATAACGCCACCATGCGCCGTTCCAATCGACATAGGCGAGATATTCCTCCGCGAGCGGCCACCATATGTAGACGATCAGAAAAATGGCGGCGAAGAAACCGCCCAGCAGTATGGAAGAGTCGCGCGTCCAGAATGGCTTGTTTTGTTTTTCCATGCGCGGATTATATTCGATGAAAAAAAATTACGCGCGCCTGAAAGCCCTCAAAATATTGATGTTTCGTTAATACGGCGGCTGTCTTAAGGTTGTATAATTCAATCAACAGGCAGATCGAAACCTGATACTCCAAATCATCGAAAGGAATATTTGTCATGGGTCTCTTTAGTAAAATCCTCGAAAAGCTCGGTATCAAAAAGAAGGAGGAGGAGGCAGCCGCTCCTGCTGCGGCAAAACCCGCCGCGCCCGCCGCGAAACCTGCCGCCCCTGCCGCCCAATCCGCTTCGATGGCGGGCGCCGCCGGAGTTGGGATGCGCGAATCCGCGTCGAAGGAACATTCCCTCGGCGAAAAGGCTGCCCCCGCCCCCAAAGCCATCTCAGAGGTGGACGTGGTTGCCCAGCTTGAGGAAAAAGCCAAGGGCAAGGAACTCAACTGGAAGGTTTCCATTGTGGACCTGCTCAAACTGCTCGACCTCGACTCGAGCCGCGAAGCCCGCGAAGAACTCGCCAAGGAACTCGGCTGCCCCGCCGACCAAATGAGCGACTCTGCCCGCATGAACGTCTGGCTGCACAAGGAAGTCTTGCGCCAGATCGCTGCCAATGGCGGCAACATTCCGAAGGACTTGCTGGATTAATGCAGGTAGCGGGTGACGAGTAACAAGAAAGAGTCGGGTGAATGCCCGGCTCTTTTTGTTTGAAGTCTGATAAAATCTTTTCATGCTCTCCCGCGTCTACTCCTGCGCCGTAGTGGGTCTTGAAGGTGTCATCGTCGAAGTCGAAGTAGATTACACCAACGGCCTGCCCGCCGTCATCATTGTTGGTCTGCCCGATGCTGCCGTGCAGGAAAGCCGCGAACGTGTTCAAACCGCCGTCAAAAATGCCGGGCTGAATTTCCCGCGTCACCGCATCGTTGTCAACCTCTCCCCCGCCGCCATTCGCAAAGAAGGACCCGCCTACGACCTGCCCATCGCATTGGGCGTCGTCATCCTCGCCGGTTTCCTGCCGCAAGAATCCATCGAAGGCGCCATGTTCATCGGCGAACTTTCCCTCGATGGCATCGTCCGCCACACACGTGGAGTTTTGCCCATGGCAGCCGCCGCCCGCGCCAATGGATTCAAGCGGATGTTCGTCCCCGAAGCGGATGCGGGTGAAGCGGCTTTGATTCCCGACCTCGAGGTTTATCCGGTTAAATCGCTTGCGCATCTCTACGACCATTTGTCTGGTCGGCATCTCATTCAGCCTTATCTTCCCCCAAACGAATCGCTCGAACCACTCTTCATCCCCACAGACTTCGCCGAAATTAAAGGACAAGAACACGTCAAACGCGCGCTCGAAGTTGCTGCGGCAGGCGGACATAATTGTCTACTCGTTGGCTCACCCGGCGCAGGTAAAACATTATTAGCTCGAGCCATGCCCGGCATCTTACCTGAAATGTCCATCGAAGAATCATTGGATGTCACTCGCATCTATTCTGTCGCAGACCAACTCCCCGCCGGGACTCCCCTGCTCAAGTACCGTCCCTTTCGCGCGCCGCATCACACCATTTCCCATGCTGGTCTCGTCGGCGGCGGAAACATCCCCAAGCCCGGCGAAATCTCCCTCGCCCATCGCGGCGTCCTCTTCCTCGATGAATTCCCCGAGTTTGGCACACGCGTCCTGGAAGTGATGCGCCAGCCCATGGAAGATAAAGTCGTCACCATCAGCCGCGCAAAGGGATCACTAACTTTTTCAGC
>JACPVD010000067.1 GCA_016191895.1 Chloroflexota bacterium
GTCTTTCACGTCGCCGATCAGGGTCAGCGCCTCGGCGTTGGCGTCGTTGCCAGTGCGTCGTTTTTCAATGAAGGCGATGGGCGTGTCCAGGTCGGCGGCGTAGTTGCGTCCCTTTTTGGCAAAGCCCAGGTCCACGGAAACGACCACAGGGTCGTGCATGTCTGCGCGCCTGTTTTCATTGATGTGGCTGACGAGCAAATGGGAGGCGGTCAACACGTCGCCGGGGATCGAGAAGAATCCCTGCACCTGCCCGGCGTGCGGGTCGAGGGTCATGTACCGGTCGGCGCCGGCCACTTCGATCATATCCGCGATCAGCCGTCCCGTAATGGGTACACGGGGCTGGTCCTTTTTATCGGAACGGCCATAACATAAATAAGGCACCACCGCCGTGATGCGCGCCGCCGAATCCAGCCGCAGGGTCTGAATGGTGATCAACAACTCCATCAGGTTGCGATGCACCGGCGAAGACGTGGTCTGGATCACGTACACATCCTGCCCGCGCGCGCTTCCGCTTAGTTTTACAAACAGATTTTCGTTGGGAAACTCGATCACCTCGCGCCCGCTCAATGGCTGGTCGAGATACTCGGCGATCTTCTGCCCCAGTTCCGGGGCGCCGGTGCCGGCAAACAATTTAATTCCGCCATATACTTTTAAATCGCGGTGAACATGGTGCATTTATTTTTCCTTTTTTTCCATCGCCCACTCGGAGCGTAAGATGCTCATGATGAGCACGTCGTCGTATTTTCCGCGTTTGTAAACCGCCTCGCGCAGGCGGCCCTCTTCTTTGAACCCCGCCTTTTCATAGACGCGTTTCGCGCGTTCGTTTTCCGAATACACGCGCAGGGAAACGCGGTTCAGGTTCAACGTCTCGAAACAGTGACCCGCCAGCAACAGCATGGCTTCGGTGCCATAGCCTTTGTTCCACTCGTTTTTTTCGCCGATCATAATTCCCAACTCGGCGGAACTGTTCACCGCGTCGAAATCGAACACGCCGCAATTGCCGATCAACCTCCAGTTGCGTCCCTTGCGCATTTCGATCGCAAGCGGTTTTTCCTTTTGATCGCGCTTTGCCAGCGAGTCGAACCAGTTCATTTCATCCGTCATCGACATCGGCAGGAAAAGCGCAAGCCCGCGAGTCACTTCCGGGTCATTGACCCATTCATAAAAAATCTTCACATCCTCGCGCTCGACAGCGCGCAATCGAATCCGTTTGCCATAAATGACGCTCACTTCAGCCTGCCGTTCATTAATATCTTCGCCGCTTCTCCCGGCGCAATTTCTCTTTGGATGATTCTCTCGACGATGGCCTGATACTCCGCCCGCAAAACGGTTTGCTGAAACCGATTCATCAACTCCTCGCGAATCAACGCCTCCAACTCCACCTCCAGCCTGGTTCGCTCGCGAACGGCCCAATCTCCGCTGTGGGTTAAGTGCGCCACATGCCGCGCAATCGACCCGGCCAGTTCTGTGATCCCCTTGCCTTCCGTTGACACGGTTTTTTGAATCGGGGGAATCCACAACGGCGTTTGCGAATCGACCTCGGGCGCATCGACATTCATCGAGATTCCATGATGCTGAAAGACTCGCTGGGTCGGGTGCGCCAGATCCAGCATCGACTTCAGCGCCTTCTCCGTGTTTTCCACGCCGGGGCGGTCGGCTTTGTTCACGACAAGAATATCCGCGATTTCCAAAATACCGGCTTTGATGGCTTGAATGTCATCGCCCATCCCGGGCGCTTCCACCACAAGGGTTGTGTGCGCCAGCCGGGCCACATCCACTTCACTCTGCCCCGCGCCAACGGTCTCGATGATGATTACGTCGAACCCGGCCGCGTCGAAGACCAACGCCATGTTCGCGGTAGACTGAGCCAGCCCACCCAATGAGCCCCGAGTCGCCATCGAGCGGATGAACACGCCGGGGTCGCCGGAAAGATCACGCATACGCACCCGGTCGCCAAGAACCGCTCCACCTGTGAAAGGGCTGGACGGGTCAACGGCAATGATCGCCACGCGCTTCCCATCCGTTTTGCGGTAATGCAGCGCAAGTTGATTCACCAGCGACGATTTGCCGGTGCCCGGAGCCCCGGTCACACCGATCAAGTGCGCTTTGCCCGTATGTGGAAATAACTCGATCAAGGCGGCGCGGCCTTCAGGCGAATCATTCTCCACCTGGGTCAACAGGCGGGATAATGCGAGTCTGTCACCGTCGAGAACTGCCTGGGAATGGGTCATAAAACTCTATCGAAATAATATTGGGGTGTGGGGCGTTGTGAGCGCGCGAAGCGCGCTTGCAACGCCCCACACCCCCTTCTTTTTGAAAAGATACTCTTAACAACAAAACACA
>JACPVD010000068.1 GCA_016191895.1 Chloroflexota bacterium
ACAACGCCGTAATATTCTCACCTTGCTCTCTAGCAACGTGAATGGACGAAGTATCATCCATCAATTGCAGGAAGAAGGCGTGGAACTCGGCTACGACACATACACCGTCCCGTTTGGAACAGATACGATTTCGGCAATCTACGCGTTGGGGTTTGCCACTCGTTCCGCCTTGACCTTCGGCGGGATGAAGCCCGGCATGTCGCGCGAAATTTTGCTCTATAACAAGGAACGTGTGTTTGCGTTCGTGCTGGCTCTCGGCGAAGTAGACGATCTGAAATACGCCGCGGCGGCTGGCGCGATCAACTTTGGTTTCCCTGTCATTGCGGATACGGTCATCCCTGAAATTTTGCCGACGGGTGTTACCACATACGAACACGTTGTCTCTGTACCATTCAATCAAATCGACGGCAAAGATGATTTGGAAAAAGCGGAAAGACTCGTTCAGAAGTGCATCGAAGTGCGCGGCGTGAAAGTGAAAGTATCCAACGTGGATGTGCCCGTACCGTATGGCTCCGCATTTGAAGGCGAAGTTGTCCGCAAGGCGGATCTGCGCGTGGAATTCGGCGGCAAACATGCGCGTTGTTTTGAATACCTGCACATGGCAAAACTCGATGAAATGACCGACGGCAAGATCGATGTCATCGGCCCCGACTTCTCGCAAGTCGCCGCGCAAGGGTACATGGACATGGGCATCGTCATCAAGGTTGCGGGACGCCAAATGCAACAAGACTTTGAGCCTGTGTTGGAAAGACAAGTCCATTACTTTGTGAACGGCGCATCGGGGATTCAGCATGTCGGTCAACGTGACATCGCGTGGATTCGCATCTCGAACGCCGCGGCAGATAAAGGCTTCAGCCTCGAATCGTTCGGCAAAATTTTGCATGCGAGATTCCACGAAGACTTCGGCGCGATCGTGGATAAAGTGCAAGTCACCATTGTCACCGACCCCGCGCTCCACACCGAATGGCTGGAAAAGGCGCGCGCCGCGTACGACTTCCGCAACAAACGTCTCGCCGACTTGACCGACGATAAAGTAGATGAGTTCTACTCTTGCACGTTATGTCAATCGTTCGCGCCGAATCACGTTTGCGTGGTTTCGCCGGAACGCCTCGGCTTGTGCGGCGCGTACAACTGGCTGGACTGTAAAGCCTCGTTCAGCATTAATCCCACCGGGCCGAATCAGCCGATCAAACTTCTCAAGATGATCGACTCTCGCAAAGGCTACTGGCAGGGAACGAACGACTACGCAAAGATCGGTTCGCACGGCGTTGTGCAGGAAGTCTCGATGTACTCCATCATGGAAAACCCGATGACTGCCTGCGGCTGTTTCGAGTGTATCGTGATGCTGATCCCCGAAGCCAACGGCGTGATGGTGGTCAGCCGCGAAGATACAGCCATGACCCCCGCAGGCATGACCTTCTCCACCCTTGCGGGAATCGCGGGTGGCGGGATGCAAACCCCCGGCGTGATGGGCGTGGGCAAGTTCTATCTCATCAGCCCCAAGTTCATTTCCTCCGATGGCGGCTTCAAGCGCATCGTGTGGATGTCGTCCGTGCTGAAGAACAGCATGGCCGATGAATTCAAAGCTGTCTGCGAGCGCGAAGGCGACCCGGACTTCATGGGTCGAATCGCCGATGCGAACAGCGCAACGACGGTTGAGGAGTTGCTTGCTTTTCTTGAAGCGCACGATCATCCCGCGATGGCAATGGAGCCGATGTTTTAGGTAATTGGGAATACTGCCCTGAGCGAAGTCGAAGGACATTGCGTAACATCAGTTGGTAATTGGATGAAAGGAGTCTATCATGCTTACACATCATGACACATTGGACGAGCCTGTTGTGAAGATGGCGAAGAGGGCGTTGGAGACTGAAAATGTCAGGTTGATCCTTCCGTACGTTCCAAAGGAAAGCGAAGCCGATGTCGTTGCGGCGTTCAACAAAGTATTGCCTCTGCGTACACAACCCAACAGCGCGCACGAAATCGCGGATATGTTCTTCTACGAAATGGTCATCCGCCTGCACCGCATGGGTGAAGGCGCGCCATACGCAGAACCTGCGACACTGGAGGAAGCCCCGATCATTCCGATTGCGGAACGGGCCATCGAGACGGGTTGCCTTGAAGAATTGAGACATGCGCTCATGCGCGTCATCGAGGACGAAATCGAGAAACGGTTCGGGCATATCCAGCAATTGAAACAGCGTCTCGAAGTCAGTACGGATGACGCGGAAGCCGCAGTGGACGACGCGCGCGAATACGTCGATTCCATGTTTGGGATCCAGGCGTGGTCGCGCAAAGTCTATCTCGCCGCAACGAGTGGGATGCGCGAGATGGCTGGGGACGTCAGCACCAAGCGCTAAATAAACAAGCCCGTCATACCTCAGGGGCATTGAAAGGAACCCATGCGCAAATCCTTTGTTCTCTGGTTGCTTGCCACTTCCCTGATCTTTCTCTCCATCGGCGGACTCTACGGCGGCATCCTCATGCTCACCGACCCCAGCGGCAAGTCGCTTCAAATGGACTCTGTCCTGCCGCAACTCCTCGTCCCGAATTATGTCCTGCCGGGATTCTTCCTCCTCTTCGTGATGGGACTCGCGCCTCTCTTCCTGACCTTTGGCCTGCTCGCCCGCCCAAAGTGGATTCAACTCCCAAATATTTTCCGCCACTACTGGGCATGGACAGCGACTCTCGCGCTCGGCATCGCGCTGATTCTCTGGCTGGCACTGCAAGCCTTCCTGATCGGCTTTCAATGGCCGATTCAATATGTCACCGCCATAAACGGCCTGCTCATTATTTTGTTTTCACTCATCCCGCAAGTCCGCAAAAGATTCGAAATCCCAACCTGAAACTTGCAACCTGGAACTTGAAACCCCACACTGGAGGAACAATGCCCATCGAAATGCCAAAAGATAAATGGCCCGGAAGCATCAAGAAAGTGACATTGGGCGCAACAAGCGCGGATGGAGGGACACGCACAAAGACAATCACATTGGGCGGAGAGACCACCCTGCCCTATCTCCATTTTGAAGCGCCGACGCCAAATAAGCCCGTTATCGCCATCGAGATCAAATCGCACAAGCCCGACGACTGGTCACCGTTGCTGGCGGAGGTTTGGAGCGACGCGATGAACGACCCCGCGCAATGGGCGAAGAAGGCCGAAGAAACCGGCGCGGACATGATCGTCCTCGAACTAACGCTGGAAGATACGCCCGATGGCGCGGTAAACGCTGTCAAGTCTGTGCTGGGCGCAACGGGACTTCCGCTCATTGTGTGGGGACCCGGTCAATCTGAGAAGGATAACGAACTGCTCATTCCAATCTCCGATGCAACCAAAGGCGAAAGACTCCTGTTGGGAATTTGCGAAGATAAAAATTACCGCACTATTGTCGCTTCAGCGATGGCGAACGGACATCTCGTTCAGGCGCGCACCGCGATGGATGTGAACCTTGCCAAACAACTTAACATCCTCATCACCGACATGGGACTGCCCGCTGACCGCATCATCATGGACCCGACAACGGGCGCGCTCGGTTACGGAATCGAATACGGCTACTCGGTGATGGAGCGCCTGCGCCTCGCCGCGCTGCAAGGCGATGCGATGACCCAACTCCCGATGATCGTCACGCCTGGGTATGAAGCGTGGAAAACAAAGGAAGCGAAGGTCGGCGAAGGCGTGCCTGAGTCGTGGGGCGATTGGAAAGCCCGCGCGCTTCATTGGGAAACCATCACCGCGCTCGCGCTCATCGAATCCGGCGCGGATGTGATTGTGTTGAGACATCCGGAGTCGGTGAAACGAGTCAAGGATACGATCGAAGAACTAATCGCAGTTTGAAAGTTTACAGGTTCCAATGTTTGAACGTTCAAACTTTCAAACCTGCCAACCTTCGAACCCAAGGAGATAACCATGGCATTAAGTGGCATTCAAATTTATAAATTACTCCCCCAGACTAACTGCAAAGAATGCGGCTTTCCAACTTGTCTGGCCTTCGCGATGAAACTCGCCGCGAAACAGGTTGAACTTTCGGGCTGTCCCTACGTCAGCGATGAATCGAAAAAGCAACTGGCCGAATCCGCCGCGCCGCCGATTCGATTAATCACATTGAAGGCTGGCACGGAAGTGAAAGCGGGCAACGAAGTCGTGATGTTCCGTCACGAAAAGACCTTCTACAACAAGCCCGGCCTGTTCATCAAGGTCAAAGCCTCTGATCCCGATATCGCCTCGAAGGTCGCAAAGGCAGACGCTTATAAAGTCAATTACGTCGGTATGGATTTCACCATCGACGGATTCGCCGTCGAAGCGGATGGCGGAGATTTTGTCGGGGCAGTAAAAGCCGTTCGGGGAGCGACCAGGCGTCCGTTAATTTTGATCGCAAACGACGCGGCGCAACTGGACTCCGCCTTGAGTCTGCTTGCCAACGAATCGGCATTGATCTACGCCGCAGACGCATCCAATTACGAAGCGCTGGCGGATGTGGCAAGGAAACATAAAGCCGCGCTCACCGTCAAAGCGGATTCGTTCGATGCGCTCGCCGACCTCACACAAAAAATTCAAGCCAAGGGCGTGGAAGATATGGTGTTGGATTTGGGTGGAAAGAATCTCGGCGAATGGCTGAACCGATCCACACAGGCGCGCAGACTTGCGATCAAAGCCAACCAACGCGCGGTGGGTTACCCGACGGTTTTCTTCGCGGGCCAAAACGGCGCGGAGAAGGAAGCCGTGTGCGCCGCGCAAGCCATTGCGAAATACGCGGGCTTTGTTGTGCTCGATACCTTCACGCCCGAACTCGCTTATGCATTGTTGGTGTTGCGCGAAAATATTTATACCGACCCGCAAAAACCGATTCAAGTACAACCCGGCATTTACGAAATTAATTCGCCGAATGCCGACAGCCCTGTTCTCGTCACGACCAACTTCAGCATCACCTACTTCTCCGTTGCCAACGAAGTGGAGGGAAGCGGCCTGCCCGCGTGGCTTCTCGTCACCGACGCGGAGGGCATGTCTGTTCTCACCGCATGGGCGGCGGGCAAATTCGACGCGGAACGAATCGCAAAAGCCGTCAAGGGCTTTAACGTGGCAGAGAAGATCAGCAAAAAGCGAATCATATTGCCCGGCCATGTGGCAGTTCTCTCCGGCGAACTCGAAGAAGAACTCGCAGGCTGGGAGATTCGCGTTGGACCGAGGGAAGCAGTGGATCTTCCCGTGTTTATGAAGCAGGCTCTTAATTAGGTTACAAGTTGCAGGTTACAGGTTGAAAGTTTTATGGCTCAACCTGTAACCTGTAACCTTGAACCTGTAACCCCATGCAACACACCCTCACCTTCACCCTCGGCGATAGACAAGTCACAACCCATGCGCCCACGGGCACGTTGATTGCCGATGCCGCACATCTCGCGGGCATTGACATCGGTCAACCCTGCGGCGGGCAGGGGCGCTGTGGTCGTTGCGCGGTGCAGGTAACGCAGGGAAATTTCCGCAGGCGTAGTACGCTGAGGCTTTCGCCCGAATCCATCGATCAGGGATATGCGCTTGCGTGCCAGACCGTCATCGAAGGCGATGTCGCGATTTATATCCCTCCGCAGGAAAAGATCGAGCGGCGATTAACAACGGATCGCGTCGTCGCGGAAGTGACCGTCCCCGCGGATTATGACTACGACGAACACCAATCGATTCATCGCATGACCCTTGAACTGACTCCGCCTTCGATGGACGATCAAACCGACGACTGGGCGCGCCTGCAAACCGCCCTGCGGATTCAGGCGAACATCCCCGAAGTGAACTGCTCGCTTCATTTCCTGAGGACGCTTGGTTCTACACTACGGGAAGGCGGGTGGCGTCTGACGGTTGTCCTCGAACGCGATCTTGAATTCCCTGAACATCCTGTGCGATTGATCGAAGCCTACCCCGGCCGTGTGGACGATTACTCCCCGCTTTGGGGCTGCGCAATCGATATCGGCACGACGACAGTTTCACTTTGGCTTGTGGATTTGATCAGCGGACAAGTCAAGACCCAGGTTGCAGAATACAACGGGCAGATCGCGCGCGGCGAGGATGTCATTTCGAGGATCATCTATGCCGGCAAGAACGGTGGCAGGGACGAAATGCGCGGGCGCGTGCTGGATACCATCAACGATTTGCTCGTGCTGGCATGCAAGCGCGTCAAGATCAAACCCGAAGATGTGATGAAAGCCACCGTTTCAGGCAACAGCACGATGATCCATCTCCTGCTCGGCATCCCCGCCGAAAACATTCGACATTCCCCATTCATTACCGCGGTCAACCATCCGCCATTGATGACAGCCGCCGAAGTCGGAATCCATATCCATCACGAAGGGACAGTGGACTGCCTGCCCGGAGTCGCGAGTTATGTCGGCGCGGATATTACGGCGGGCGTACTTTCATCGGGCTTGGAAACAGCGGAAAATGTCACACTGTTCATTGATATTGGCACGAACGGAGAGATCGTCCTCGGCAATCGTGATTGGCTCGTCACTTGTGCATGTTCCGCAGGGCCCGCCTTTGAAGGCGCGGGCGTCGTCCATGGAATGAGAGCCACGCAAGGCGCAATCGAAGAAGTGTGGATCAATAACCAAACTCTCGAGCCCACATATCGCGTCATCGGCGGAGGCAAGCCAAAGGGAATCTGCGGCTCGGGATTGATATCCCTGCTTTCGGAAGCGTTCTTAACGGGAGTCATTGATAAGCGTGGAAACGTTAATTTAATGGCAACCAGCCCAAGGGTCCGCGAGGGAGCGCATGGTGGGGAGTATGTCGTCGCCTGGGGTGCGGAATCCGAATCGGGAGAAGATGTCGTCATCACGCGGGTCGACATCGATAATTTGTTGCGCGCAAAGGCCGCCATCTATGCAGGCTTCAGTGTGCTGGCAGACACCGTCGGAGTCTCACTCGAAACGACAGACCGCGTGCTGGTGGGCGGGTCATTCGGGAAATATATCAACGTGGAAAAAGCGGTGCAGATCGGTTTGCTGCCCGATATGGATTGGAGTCGCTTTGAAT
>JACPVD010000069.1 GCA_016191895.1 Chloroflexota bacterium
GAAGTTGCCCTGCCCCCCGCCTGGGACGGCGCCAGCCGCATCAACATCCTGTTTATCGGTTTGGATTTCCGCGACTGGCAGGCGAATGAAGGTCCCCCACGCTCCGATACGATGATTCTGTTCACCGTCGATCCCACTACAAAGACAGCCGGTATGTTGTCCATTCCGCGTGATCTGTGGGTGAACATTCCCGGCTTTGGTTACAGCCGCATCAATACCGCATATTCCAGCGGTGCGGGGGCAAAACTGCCCGGCGGCGGCGCCGGCCTTGCCATGGACACAGTGGAACAATTGCTGGGTGTGCCGGTCCATTATTACGCCCAGGTGGACTTCAATACGTTTACCGAGATCGTGAACAGGCTTGGGTGTATTTCTGTCTGGCCGGAGGAAAAACTTGTGCTCGACCCGGTCGGCCCCGGCACGGACCATGTGGTGATCACTCCCGGCGGTTATCGCAAATTATGCGGCTGGAAGGTGCTGGCCTATGCCCGCACCCGCAAGACCGAAGGCGGCGATATGGATCGCGCCCGCCGCCAGCAACAGGTGATCTTTGCCCTTCAACAAAAGATATTCGACCCGGAGACGTTCCCTTCATTGATTGCGCAGGCGCCGGAAATGTATGCCGAACTTTCGAGCGGCATTCACACCAACATGCCCCTGGATGTGGCGATTAAACTCGCCATCCTCGGCAAGGACATTTCTCCCAGCAGCATCAAGACCGGCATCATCGGCACGGATCATGTCACGTTCGAGAGCACAGTTTTGGCCGGGCAGGCCGCAAGCGTAATGAAACCGATCATGGACAAGGTGCGTATCTTGCGCGACGATATCTTCACCACCACCGGTCCCGCCAGCCCGCTTGCCGTTCCATTTGGAAACACAGATGGAAATCTGATTGCGCAGGCCATGCGCACGGAAGAGGCGCGGGTGCGCATTGTAGACGGCACCTTCACCCCTGGCCTCGACCAACGCGCCGGCGCGTTCTTCCAATCCCAGGGCATGTCCGTGACCGAAGTGGGGCCCGCCAGCGAAGCCTATAACACCACCTTTGTCATTGTCTATGGGCCGAAATTGTATGTAGTGAAATATATGCAGGCGTTCTTTGGCATTCCCAGCAATAACATCCGCTTCAATCCCGACCCGTCTTCGACAGTCGATATCGAAATCCGCATCGGTGCGGATTTGGCGGGGAGCATTCCATAGCCTATCTTTTACTGTGAAGAAGGGGGAAGCGGGGTGTGTTGAGCGCGCGAAACGCGCTCAACACACCCCGCTTATATCAAGACGATACCGAAGGCGTGCCGGGTCTCAGGCTTACATCCCCAAAGCGGACAATCACAGACTTTCCCTGCGCATCGCACAAGCGCAAACCTCCATCGGATTCAAGGCCAAGCAGTTCGCCTGTGAGCGGGGCATCGTTTCCGGTAATGGCTTGAACCTGTTCGCCGCGAAACGCAAGTTTCTCCTCCCAAAGTTTCATGAAGGCATTGCTGTCCATGTGGTTGCGCCAGCGGAAGAGCGACGCCAGAACATTGAGTACGATCTCTTCGCGGGGCGGGGGAGTCCTGCCCAGTTCATCTTCAAGGCACGTGGCGGGGAATTGCAAAGACTCAGCGGGTGGAACAGATTCTTTGAACACGTTGATTCCCATCCCGATGACCAGCGAATCGATATCCTCTCCAGACCAGACAGTTTCGATCAATATCCCCGCTGTTTTTTTTCCGCTCAATAAAATATCGTTCGGCCATTTGATTCGCGGAGCGAGACCAAGCCCGGAACAGGATTCGGCAATTGAAAGCGCGGCCAGTCCCACGGTCCGCGAGAGATATGGGCGCGGGAATTGACGCAGGATCAGGCTCAGGGCAAGGGCGCTGCCTTTTGGCGTGAACCAGGCCCGGTTGAGTCGGCCGCGTCCGCGCGTTTGTTCATCCGCAATGACAATTGAAAAGTCAGACGCATTATCGGTTGCCCATGCCAGCGCTTCGTCGTTCGTGGAGCCGATCGAATCAAAATAACGCAGGCCGCCGATGTTTAATTTCGATAGGGCTTTTTTGAGGGAGTGTTCGTTCATAATAATAAGACCCGACAGGTTTCTAAAACCTTTGGGTCTGTTGTGTCATTGAACAATATCATACGGATTGATGTTCGTGCCGCCGAGTCGGATTTCGAAATGCAAATGCGCGCCGAACGAATTGCCGGTGTTGCCGGAATAGCCGATCAATGCGCCCTGCCCAACCGCCGAACACACGGTCACGTTGATCTGACTCAAGTGGGCATACACGGTTACATAGCCGTTGCCGTGATCGATTTGAATCACATTGCCATACCCGTAATTCCATCCGCCCTGCGCCTGCGTGACAACGCCGGAACCCGCCGCATACACGTTCGAACCTTCGGGCGCGGCGATGTCGATGCCGAGATGCCCGGGGCCGTATGGGTTGCCCGATAACGTGTGATCGTCCGCCGGCCAGCCAAGCCCAGAAGCCACCGGGCCGCCGCCGCAGATATTGCCGGCGTTCGCGCCACCTGTGCCTGTGTTTGCGCCCCTTGCCATCGTTTGCAGATCCGCGGCCCAGTTGCGCAACTCGCGCGAACCGCCGGGGATCATCACCGTTGTTCCGGGCTCGATTTTCGGATCGGTCAAATCGACCTTGTTGCCGGGGAAGTTGATGATGCCTTCAGGTTCGGCGTAAAATTTTTCCGCAACCGATTCGAATGTGTCGCCCTCTTTCCATTCATAATACAACCCATCGACCGGCGGGATGATCAACTCCATGCCGGGTTTCAGGCTGTGCGGGTTGTCTTCCATTTGCTTGTTGATGTAAAGGATGGATTCGTATTTGATGTTGAATTGTTCCGCAATGCTCATCATCGCGTCGCCGCGCACCACACGATAGATGACCGATTCATAGCGCGGCCTGGCGGGGATATTCGTCTTCAATTGCAGTTTGCGCAAGATGAAAGACGCCCCGCTTCCTCCCGACCCGGTAACGGGGCCGCCGCCATTGGGCTGGCCCGCCCCGGAGCCGTTTCCGGCCGGGCTTGTCGGCGCGGGGACAGGCGTATAACTTGCGGGGCGCGAATTCTTGTAATAAATTGTCGACCCCAGCAACGCAACGACAACGAATATCGTCGCAACCCAACTGACGATCGCGAAGCGATCCACTTTGCGCGCGCGCGGTTTGGTGGACGGTTCCTTGTCGGCGGGCGCATCTTTTGGCTTGCGGTTGAACAGGGATCGAATTTTTTCCAAAACGTTTTTCATTCTCGTGTTGATCCAAAACGGTAAGCAGAATTCTTTCGCGCTTTAATGCAAAGGCGCAAAGCCCCAGAGTCGCAAAGAAAAATATGACCTGGCGGCTTTGCGTCTCGGCGACTTTGCGTTAATGAACTTTGCTACTCATTACTCATCCCTCGTCAAATTTTCGAGGAACTCCATATTGTTCCGGGCGCGTTCCATGCGCGTGATGATGGCTTCCGTGGCGACGGAGTTATCCATGCCCGCGCCCTGCGGCGGCGGGGAGATCATTTGGATGAACATGCGGCGCATGAGCCAGACGCGCTGGAGCAGGTCGGGGCCGCGGAGCAGGTCCTCGCGGCGGGTGGACGAGCGTTCGATATCCACCGCGGGGAAGATGCGGCGTTCCTGCAATTTGCGCGAGAGGATCAATTCCATGTTGCCGGTGCCTTTGAATTCTTCGTACACCACATCGTCGAGGCGCGAGCCGGTATCGACAAGGCAGGTGGCAATGATGGTGAGCGAGCCGCCGTCCTCCACGTTACGCGCCGCGCCGAAGAATCGCTTGGGCGGGTATAGCGCAGACGGATCCATACCTCCCGAAAGCGTCCGCCCCGAGGGGTTGACGACCAGGTTATAGGCGCGGGCAAGGCGCGTAATGGAATCCATCAAGATGACGACATGACGACCAATCTCCACCAAACGCTTGGCGCGTTCGAGCGCCAATTCCGCCGTGCGCACATGGGATGTAACCGGTTCATCGAATGTGGAGGCTACCACTTCCGCATCCACCGAGCGATCCATGTCGGTCACTTCCTCGGGGCGTTCGCCGATCAGGGCAATGATCAGGTGCACGTCGGGATATTTGGTTGAAATCGAATTCGCAATTTGCTTCAGAATTGTGGTTTTGCCCGCCTTGGGAGGAGAAACGATCAATCCGCGCTGGCCGCGGCCAATGGGCGCGATCAGGTTGATCAGGCGCGGCGCAAGGGTGTCATGTTCTATTTCAAGGTCAAATCGTTTGTCGGGAAAAATGGGGGTGAGGTTTTCGAAAACGACTCTTCGAGAGTGTCCCGCCTCCGGCTCCAGGCCGTTGATCGATTCTACTTTGAGCAGGCCGAAATGGCGTTCGCTTTCGCGCGGCGGACGCACCTGCCCAATGACGAGGTCGCCGGCGCGCAGGTCGTATTTCCGCAATTGCGCCTGCGAAACGTACACATCCTGGTCGGTGATGCGGTAATTGGTGGCCCGCAAAAAGCCGATGCCTTCGCTCATGATCTCCAGGATGCCGCCGCGCAGTTCGATGCCTTCCTTCTGCGCCTCGGCCTCGCGGATCATCATCGCGAGAGACTCCTTTTTCAAACGGTTGAAATTTGGAATGTTGAGCGCCTTTGCCATGCCGCGCAGTTTGGATAGAGGCTCATTCTCCAGTTCGAGTATTTTCATGATGTTTTCTCTTGAGTAGTGTGGGATTGGAAATGCAAAAAGACCAGCGCCCTCGTTTTGGGGCTGGTAAATTTCTTCAGGCAGTTGTCTTTGAATCAGGGGTATTAATCAAGGGTTTCGTTACGCTTTCCGCGCACAGTTATCCCTACGCGCGGGGGTTCCATATTGCATTGTCAACATTCGGGGGAAGTGCCGCCATTATAGCACCCTCACCGGGATGATGCAATGCGAGTTTTTTTGAAATTCGATTTTCTTGACATTCAACCCCCTCCGCGTATAATTCACGCCAATCAGACTCACGCGAAGACAAGTACCCGCCTTCCCTTTCAGAGAGTCATCGGCCAGTGCGAGATGACAGGCAACGCGGGGAAATCCACTTCGCCCGCCCTGAGTTTTTATCGAAGGGCTATGTCACTCTCGCAGGGATATGCAACAACTGCTATCGTAAGAGAGTCGGGCGCGCCCGTTATAGCGCGAGCAAAGATTGCGCCCTCACCCTGCCCTTAGCGAAGCACCCCTGTGGAGCTCCCGGAGGGAGAGGGACGTGATGAAAGCAGGTGGCACCACGAGACGCCCCTCGTCCTGCAAACGGACCGGGGCGTATTTTATTTCCCGCACACGGAGGCGCTATATGTTGGATATCAATTTGATTCGCGAAAGACCGGATGTCGTCCGCAAGGCGTTGAAGGATCGGCAGATGGATTCTGCGCCGGTCGATTCGATTCTGCAATTGGACGAACAGCGACGCGCCCTGCTCGGCCAGGTCGAGTCACTCAAAGCGGAGCGGAACGCCGTCTCGAAGGAGATCGGCCAATTGAAAGACGCGACAGCCCGGCAGTCGAAGATAGAGGCGATGCGCGTGGTCGGAGATCAGATCGCGGGGTTGGATATGCAGGTCGCTGAAGTCGAAACTCAGTTGAACGACCTCACCTCCGCATTGCCGAACATTCCCGATGCGCGCACGCCCTATGGAAAAGACGACAGCGAAAACGTTGTGTTGCAGACGGTGGGCGAGCCGCGCAAATTCGATTTCAAACCGCTTCCGCACTGGGACCTCGGGCCTGCTCTTGGAATCCTGGACTTTGAGCGCGGCACGAAGTTGACCGGCTCGCGTTTTTACGTGTTGCAAAAAGCCGGCGCGCGTTTACAGCGTGCCTTAATTGCATGGATGCTTGATCTGCATATCCGCCAGGGATATCAGGAAGAATACCTGCCGTTCATGGTAAAGACTGCGGTTGTGTTTGGCGCGGGCCAATTGCCGAAGTTTGCCGATAATTTATACAAGGATCATGAAGAGGATTATTACTTTGTGCCGACGGCGGAAGTGCCATTGACGGGTTTGCACATGGACGAGATCATGGATGAATCCGTTTTGCCGAAACTGTATACGGCATACACGCCCTGTTTTCGCCGCGAGAAGATGAGCGCCGGCCGCGATGTGCGCGGAATCAAACGCGGACATCAATTCGACAAGGTTGAGATGTATATGTATTGCAAGCCCGATGAGTCGGAGGCCTTGCACCAAAAGATGTTGAAGGACGCGGAAGAGACGTGTGAACTACTGGGTATTCCTTATCGCGTAAAGCAATTATGTACCGGCGATATCGGCTTCGGCTCGACCATGACCTACGACCTCGAACTCTGGGCGCCCGGATGCGATGAGTGGCTCGAAGTGTCATCGATCTCGAATGTGACCGACTTTCAGGCGCGCCGCGCGAATATTAAATACCGCCCGGCGGATGGCGGGAAGGCGAAGTTCGTCCACACATTGAACGGCTCCGGTCTTGGCATGCCGCGCACGATGATCGCCATCATGGAAAATTACCAGCAGGCCGATGGTTCGATCGTTGTGCCCGAGGTGTTACGTCCATGGATGGGCGGGGTTGATATAATCAAACCATAAAGTAAGGCGCGTTCTCTAACGCGCCCATGATTAGGATAACGCCATGCTCGAACTCGAATTCTGGTTACAGGTATTCATCGAAACGATCACCCTGTTCGTCCTGCTGGCGGGATTGGCTGGCCTGTTCATCCCGGTCTTCCCCGGGCTGACGATCATGTGGCTTGGGACTCTGGTTTATGCCCTCGTACAGGCAAGCGTGGACAAGATGACGTGGGTGGACTGGCTGCTCTTCGTCCTCATCACCCTGCTCATGATCGGCGGCAACATCGTCGATAACATCATCATCGCCAAACATGTCCGCGACAAGAACGTTCCGTGGAGTTCGATCCTTTGGGCGTTCGCGGCGGGAATTACCGTGAGTTTGTTTTTTACTCCCATCGCCGGGATGGTCGCCGCGCCTGCTGGTTTGTTCCTTGCGGAGTGGTATCGATTAAAAGACAGGCCGGCCGCTTTCGCCAGCACAAAAGCGTGGATGACCGGCTGGGGCTGGTCTCTCGCGGCGCGAATCGGAATCGGCGTGGCGATGATCTTTTTCTGGGGATTGTGGGCGTGGTTGTAAAGAAGACGAAGGACGGAAGTTGTATTTACGATGGCAATATGTGTCATCTCAATAAATTGGGGTGTGGGGTGTTGTGAGCGCGCGAAGCGCGCTCACAACACCCCACACTCACCTTTTTTTGGAAAAGATACGGCACTATTCACTATAGGCTGAAAAAGGAGTTTTAAATGAACGAATTCATGGAAGTTCTCTCGGTAATCGGTCATGTGATCCGCGCTTTGGGATTCATTGTTTTGGGCTTCGGCGTGGGGCGTTTCACCACGGACGCCTATAAGAGCGCCGTCTGGCAGGTCCAGGTCGCTTTGGCGGTTGGTTTCTTTGGTTTGCTTGTCGGGCTGACGAATTATGCCAGCGCGGGCTCGATGGGGACGTTCGCCCTTGGCGCGGGCGCGGCCATCATCATGGCGAGTATGGGAAAGAAAGAAGAGAAAGAAGAACAAACAGTGGAAGAAAAGAAGAAAAAATAATTCGGATACTTACAATTAACTCACCTTACGCACCCACGCTTCACTCAGCGCGAAGACCTTTGTCCTGAGCGAAGCGCCGCCCTGAGCGTGTCGAAGGGTCGAAGGACACTGTGTAAGGCGAGCGATTAAATCAAAACGGACTTGGCGCTTCATCCGCCAAGTCCGTTTCATTTTACGTCTTACGTATTCTGTTTTACTTCTTCGCATCCTGCACTGCTTCAATCAACATGGATTTGAACTTTTCCCCCGCCGCATCCTTTCCCAGCCCGATAAACGATGTGGAACTTTCGCTCGTGTCCGTGTACCTGCCGCTTACTTGCACGCCGGTATCGGGAATCTTTGCGTAAAACGGACTCTTCTCGTAATCCGAGATGGTGATGTCGGTCAATTGCGCCGAACGCGCAAACGCGGCATCGTTGTCTGCTTTGACGACTTCCAACAGCCAGCGCGGGGTGAGGATGATGACGCTCTTCACAACCTTCGCGCCGGGACCGCTGAATAATCCCTTTTTGATCTTCTCGGAATTTGCTTCGACGCAAATTAACGCATCATCGAGAATCGAACCAAGTTCATAACGCTCGATGTGCTTGTTGAGAGCGTCAGTCGTTTCGGAGGGTAAATTTGCAATTGTCGTTTCGCGCGTCGAACGGTTGTAATCGCCCATGATTGCTCCTACATCGAAACAGGCTTGCTCAACATCGCCGTGAGCAACTTTACCGAATTTTTCAAATCGTTGATGTCCACCATCTCGGAAGACGAATGAACATAACGCACAGGGATGGATAACGCGCCCGCCATCACGCCGGCACGGGTGATTTGCATCTCTTTTGCATCGGTGCTTCCGAGCAGGAGCACTTCGCGTTGGTGAGGAATCTTCGCCTTCTCCGCGGTCTGAATCATCCAATCGATGATGCGCGGGTCGGAGAGCATACCCGCATCTCGGAATTTCACGCACGGCCCCTTGCCAAGTTCCATCGTCATTTTCAGCGAGGCAGGCGTGTCGCCCGTTGGGGTGACATCGACAGCGATGCCGATATCCGGGTCGATGCCAAAGGCCGCCGTCCCTGCGCCGCGCGTGCCGACCTCCTCTTGTGTTGTGAATACGAAATACAGATCATGGGGTGTCGACCCGCCCTGAGCCTGTCGAAGGGTGATGGCGCGAAGAGTCTCGATCAACACAACCACCCCTGTTCGGTCATCCATCGACTTGGCAACGAGGCGGTCTCCCATCTCCACGAACGGGCGTTCAAACGCGGCCACGTCGCCGACTTTCACGGGAGAATCCGCCTTGCTGGTTGCGCCGACATCAATATACATTTTACTCAATGGCGGCATAGAATCCATTTGTTCCAAACGGTCATACCCGACCACGCCCGGAGTCCCGTTCATAAAACGGACTCGCGCTCCAAGCGTGTATCTCCCAAACGTCCCGCCCACGTTTGTGAATCGCACGAAGCCGTTTTTATCGATATGGCTGGCGATGACTCCGATCTCGTCCATGTGCGCGGCGAGCATGATCTTCTTTACGTCTTTGCCTCCCTTTGAGGGTTTCTTTCGCGCAATCAAACTTCCAAGCGCATCCACGCGGACTTCATCGGCGAACGGTTTGATCTCTTTCAAGATCACCTTGCGGACAGCGTCTTCGTAGCCCGAGGGCCCAAACGTTTCAGTAAGCGTTTTGAGTAATTGTTTCATCGGTTATTTTCCCAGAGAGAATTTTTCACCCGCGGCGTATTCCGCAGTTTCGTTTTTCGTAAACACATGCGCCTTCGCCTTGCCGAACACGGTAAATGGCTCGCCTGCTTTTCCAATAATAGCCGTGTCTTCGTCGATGCCGATCATGATCTCGCCTTCGGTTAACCGTCGGCGCAGGGTGGCGACGAGCGGCTTTCCAAACAGGGGAATCGCATTGAAGTGCGGCATGACCGACGCCACGGGCAATTCCGCAAACGCCGCCATCGACCGAATGCCCATCGCGCGAAAGTCGGGCATCTCCCTGCCGAGAATCATTGCACCGGCCGAACAACCCGCATATACCGCGCCGCGCGCCCATGCTTTTTGCGCCGCCTGCCATACCAGACTATCTTTTAATATTCGATACAGATAACCGGGATCTCCACCGGAGAAGTAGACGACATCCGCATCTTCCACCGCCGACGCATGATTCAAGTCATTGGCCGATCTTGCATCGACGACACCCACCGCCTGAACATCCGCGCCGAGGCGTGTGAAATGTTCAACGCCCATGCGAGACCAGCGCGAGTAACTCTTTTCGCCTTCATCTCCCGCCGCAGTGGGCAGGCACACAACGCGCGGTTTTCGCCCCACTGCGCCGCAATTGGCAAGCAGGTGACGATCCACTTCATCCATCACGGGGAGATATTCCCCGGAGCCGAGCAGGGCGATTAATCCATTCATGGAAAGTTTCCCCGTTTATAGAAATGACGCAAAAACTTGTTTCAATTCTTCGAGATCGCCTAATTTGTTTTGCAAAATATCATAGACGATTTTTCGATCCACTTCGATATACTGGTGAACAAGGATATTGCGAAAGCCCACAATGCGAATCCATTTTTCTCTTAATTCAACCGAGATGTGCCCTTTTTCCTCCATGATCGCGGCGATGTCGCTGTACCAATTGACATCCCCCATGCCAAGTCCGGATACGATATGACCGCCAATATCTATTGTAGACTCGATTGCCATGTGAAGAAACCGCTCAACACTTGCATAGTGCTCGGGATCGGATAAAAATTCATCCAACGAGTATTTTTGCAACCCGTAGAGAATATTCAGATATTCCTCCAGCTTGTTTATGCGTTTCCGAATGACTTCCCGCTTAATGACCATGACTCAATATCCTTTGTTTATATGCTTCGCGCTGCATTTGCAGGAAAGGCAAAAAGTCGAAATATTGGCGGATGGTCAGCGAGAAGAATGAACCGGAGTCGAAGTCCGGGGTTGAGTAAACGAGCCGGTTGCGGCGAATGGCTTCGAACCGAACCACAATGTCGCGAATATCCAAAAAGACAACATCCACGTTGTTGAATCCATGTCTGGTCAGATCGGCGAGGATGTCAAGTTTTTTCTCCCGCAAGGATGGGTTGCGGGGTTGAATTGCAAGGTCAATGTCGCTTTGTGAGTTTTCTTTTCCATCCGCCACGGAACCAAACAAATATACCGCCTGAATGTCGGGATAATTTTTGAATATTTCGGGTAGTATCTTGAGATCGGGAAAAACGGACTTCATGCTCTCGATTTTACCAGCAACGGTTGTATGCGATTTAATGCCGCATGCAACAGGTTCAACGTATTCTTCCAATCTTCAACCCTCGATACGCTGATGGGGGAGTGGGTGTAACGATGCGGCACAGAGACCGAGACCACCGGCACGCCCGCGCGTGATTGTTGAATTGCGCCCGCGTTTGTGCCGCCCCCGCCGGGCTGGCGGAATTGATATGTGATCTTATTCTTCTCCGCCGTCTCCGCCAGAAAACGCACAAGGCGCGGATCATCCAGCGTGGATGAATTCGCCATGTAAATCGCAGGACCGAATCCAAGCCGCGTGTTATAGGCGACGTTTTCCTCACCTTCGTAATCGGGCAGGTCGCGGGCGGGTGTGGAATCGACCGCAATGGCGAGGTCGGGCTCAAAATAATGAGCCGCCACTTTCGCGCCGCGCAGACCGATCTCCTCCTGCACGCTGAATGAAAGACAAAGTTCGATACTCTTTGGCGCGTGTTTGAGCAGTTCGATCAGAATTGCCACACCGATGCGATCATCGATGGACTTGGACATGATCGACGGCCCGACCCGCTTGAATTTCGTCGCAAACGTGGCACGGTCGCCGACCTTTGCCTTGCCTTCGGGGCCGAGGCCGATTCGCAAAGAGTCTGCGCTGATGGGGTGTTTCAGTTCATCCGCCGTGGCTTTGTGAATGGGCTTTGCTCCGATCACGCCAATGGCATGATCCCTGCCGACGATGACCTGCTTGCCGACGAGATGACGTTCGTCGATCCCACCAATGGTTTCAAATTGATAAAGGCCCTCGCCTTCATCATTGACGATCATAAAGCCGACTTCGTCCATGTGCGCATCGAGGAGAACGCGTAAAGGCTTTTTATCCCTGGATGTTGCGTGCCTGCGCACCAACACGCTCCCAAGCGCGTCCACTTTCACTTCGTCAGCGTAGGGTTTTACTTCTTCCAATACAATGCGCCGTACTTCGCCTTCATCCCCAGAGACGGATAGTGCGTTGCATAATTTTTCGAGCAGTTTGATTTGGGGCGCGCCGATGGATAGCATGATTAAGGTTTACCTTGAATGAGTTATCTTCCCTCATCCCTGGCCCTTCTCCCGAATGGAGAAGGGAGTCACCCCTCTCCCAATGGGAGAGGGACAGGGGTGAGGGCTAATCCCACAAAATTTTTTCGATAAAATCTTCTTCGAGCGAAGCGACGAATTCAGCCAGCAGGCGGCCTGCGCGTTGAATATCCTTCAATGCAACCAGTTCCACGGGCGTATGCATATAGCGCTGCGGAATGCTCAACACCATGGTCGGGATTCCTTCCGCTGTCAATTGAATCGCGTCGGCATCAGTGGACGATGCGCTGGGCATGACCTCGTCTTTGACGGGAATCTCGGCGCGCTCGGCAACTTCCTTGAATCGCTTATGTAAATATGGATGAATGCTTGCGCCTATTCCAAGTGTCACCCCTTTGCCAAGAGGAAACGCGTCGTGCCCATTTGAGCCCGGGCCTTTGCCAAACGTCATGTCCACCACCACCGCGATTGTCGGGCGGATCTGATACGCGGATGTGTGCGCGCCCGCGAACGTCTCCTCTTCCTGAACCGGTGCTACCGCCCATACATCCCACACATGCGATTTGGATTGCAACTCTTCAAGGCAGACGGTGAGTGCGGCGACGGATGCGCGATTATCGAGCGTGTGCCCGCTTACGTATCCACCGGACATTTCAACGGGTTCGGTCCCAAACGAGACTCGGTCTCCGATTTGAACTTTCCCTGCCACTTCCTTCGGCGAGAGCCCAGTGTCTACCATAAGATACTTCATATCCATTGCGCCTTTGCCTTCGCCCTCCGGCAATA
>JACPVD010000070.1 GCA_016191895.1 Chloroflexota bacterium
GGGCAAAGGCGCGAAGGCGCTTGCGGAGGCGGTGGTCAAGGCGGCGGAACTGCCGGGTAATTTCAAATTCCTCTACCCGTTGGAGAACAGCATCAAAAGCAAGATCGAGGACATCGCCGTCAAAATCTACCGTGCTGATGGCGTGGACTACACCCCCCAGGCCGAAGCGCAGATCGAACGCTATACCCGTCTCGGCTTCGACAAACTCCCGATCTGCATGGCAAAGACCCACTTATCTTTCACGCATGATGCCAGTATCAAGGGCGCGCCGACGGGCTTCCGTATTACCGTGCGCGAAATTCGCGCCAGCGTTGGCGCCGGCTTCCTCTACCCCATCCTCGGCGACATGCGCACCATGCCCGGCCTGCCGACACGTCCCGTATTCTACGATGTGGATCTGGATTTGAAGACCGGCAAGGTGCTTGGGCTGTTCTAGATTTCGTACTCCGCGCTGAGCCGCCGGGTTGAGCCTGTCGAAGGGCGCGAATAGACAAAATTTCAATTCAAAACAGGCCTTGAAATTTTTCAGGGTCTGTTTTGTTTCTCTCATCCCCCGCAAAGCGGGTGTATCACATCCGCAAACTCTTCTCTTTCGGTAAAACCAACCCAGCGATAAATCACATTACCCGGGGAATCAACGAGCGCAAACTCCGGCGTGCCGATGGGATCGATCAAATCATGCCATTGGGTGTCCGCGCTGATATGCACCCTCTCCACCTGCAGGCATGCCTGGAATTCCTTTTTGATCCCATTCACGATGGGCAGCATCAGAGCGCATTCCCTTCAGAGGCCGGAAAAGAATTCCAACAGGACCAGTTTCTCCCGCGGAGTCGAATTCGTCGTAACAGCGGGCGTTTGTTCGCGACCGCCGAAATCGAACGCTCCCTGAGCCAGGCCGCGCGAATCTTTTTCCCATGAAAATGCCAGGAGCGCGCGGAGGGGAATCAACGCGCTCAAAACTCGTCGAGGCCTGTTCATGCGTTCGAGTGTAACCCATTCCCGAAAAACTGCGGATAAAAAAAGCCCCCACTACAAAAGTGGGGGCTGCGCCTTCAATTTCCTAATAACACGTGCCCATATTGATTGTGATGGTCACCGAACCCGCGTCACTGTTGGTCAACGGCGCGCAGCAATTTTGCGCGGCATCATACACCAACCCTTCCTGGCACTGGCCGGTTCCGGTCGCAAGGCTCGCGCCGCCGCCGCAAGCGGTATTGGTGAATTTAACCTGGCTTGCCCATGCCTCCTTAACCAAACCATGACATTCGATGACGCGTTTGCCATCCACCATGGTGCCATTATCAGCGCACATTAACTTCGTCGGATCAAGAACTTCGAAGGTAACGCCGTCATCGACAAGGATGTTTTGATAGGCGATCTTCTCCACGCAGTATCGATCCGAGGCGGTGGTGTCCTTCACATCCGGTGCGGAGCAGGATGTCGCGGCAGCGCATGCAGGGGCAAACGTCTGCACGGTGGCAAGCGGTTGTGTGGGAGGAGGCTCTACCGGCGGGGCGGTTGTCGGCACAACCTCCACCGGGAGCGGCGCTTGCGTTGGCGCCGGCGCCGCCGCATTACTGCATGCCGAAGCGAAGACGACCACAAGGGCGGTCATCACGAACAGAAAACGGATTGCTTTTTTCATTTGGTATTTTCTCCTTCTTTATCAGTGAATTTTGTTACATAATCATTGTAAAGCATCAGTACGGATAGGCTATGGGAGTATTGTCCTGTTTCGATATAATGCACCTTACATGAACCTTGCATCATTGTCATTAATTGACCAACGCGAACTTGTCAAAAGCAGGCAGATCAACGCATCCGACCTGACCCTGGCCTGCTACCGTCAAATCGAGCGGCTCAACCCGACGCTTAATGCCTTCATCACGGTGATCCCTCCTGAAGAATTACCTCCGTTGGGCGATTCACACGGCATGCATCTCTACGGAATCCCGCTTGCGGTAAAAGACTTGTACGACACAAAAGGCGTCCGCACTACATCCGGATCGCGCTTCTTCGCGGATCGTATCCCGCAGGAGGACGCATATACCGTTGAAAAAGTCAAACGCGCGGGTGCGCAAATCATCGGCAAGGCGAATACGCATGAAATCGCCCTCGGCGTTACCAATAACAACCCACATTATGGCACGTGCAAAAATCCCTGGGACGTAACCCGCACGCCCGGCGGCTCCTCCGGCGGAAGCGCGGTTGCCGTTGCAAGCGGAATGTCCATGGCCGCGCTCGGGACGGACACCGGCGGCTCGATTCGCATTCCCGCTTCGTTGTGCGGCGTGGTGGGAATGAAACCCACCTATGGGCGGGTCAGCCTGCGTGGAATCATGCCGCTCTCGTGGAATCTCGATCACGCCGGGCCGATCACGCGCAAGGTCGAGGATGCCGCGCTTCTTCTTCAAGTAATGGGCGGATACGATGAGCTCGATCCCGTTTCGGTGAAAACATTGCCCGGCGATTATTCCAGCCACCTGAAAGATACCATGAAAGAGCGTAGAATCGCGCTTGCTGTTGGAGATTATATCGAAGAATCGGACGGTGAAATTTTATCGGCGGTGCGCGATGCCGCAAGCATACTCGAAGAGCAGGGCGCGTTCATCACCGAAGTCAACGCGGATTTTCTTCGCGAAGCCGCGCTTGCCAACGGAATCATGACCCAGGCCGACGGCGCGGCGTTTCATCGCGAACGTTTGCGTGAACACCCCGATTGGTTCGGCGCGGATGTTCGCCAGCGATTGGAGATCGGCGCCGCATTCACTTCCAGCGAGTATTCGCTCGCGAGGAGAACCCAGGCTGAAACAAAACGTCGATGCGAATTGTTATTCGAAGAATACAATATCCTGCTTCTCCCCACCACTCCGATCCTCGCGCCGGCGCTGGAGGGAGAAAACGCCCTCGAACGCGCGCGCCAGCTCACGCGTTTCAC
>JACPVD010000071.1 GCA_016191895.1 Chloroflexota bacterium
AGCACGTGAAACTTGTAGCCCGGAGAAGGATGATGAAACGCAATCAGGTTCGAGGTCTCGCGCAGACGCGCGATTGGGATGAGAAAACTCATGCGGGCGATGATCCAGCCGATGAAGCGGGCGACAAATCGAAGTCGAAGAAATGTTCGCATCCCATTGTACGATTTGCATCAATCCACGAATTCAATTTTCCCGTTGTCGAGCGATTTGATGCATGCCAGCGATTCGATCTGCACGTCCAACTTGGAAAGCGCCTTGCGCCCGCCTTCGAAATCCTTTTCGATCAACGCGCCGATGCCGACGATTTTCGAGCCGGATGCTTCCGCCAGCCGCGCAAGGCCGAGGATGGTGGCGCCGGAGGCGAGGAAGTCGTCGATGATGAGAACCTTTTCGTTGTTGGCGAGATATTCCGGCGAGACGATCAACTCGACCATCCGTCCCTTCGTGTGCGACGGCGCGAGGGTGAGATAGACCTGGTCGGGCATGGTGACCGGCTTGGTTTTGCGGGCGTACACGACCGGCAGGTTGAGGTGAATACCGGTGGTGAGCGCGGGGGCAATGCCGGAGATTTCTGCGGTGAGAATTTTGGTCGCGCCCGAGTCTTTGAATCGTTTTGCAAATTCGCGCCCGCACGCATCCATCAGGGATGGGTCGACCTGGTGGTTGACAAAGCCGTCCACTTTGAGGATACCATTACCCATGATCTGGCCGTCGCTCGAGATTCGATCCTTTAGTTGCTGCATTTCTTCTCCATCGTCCATAAATTGGGGCGTGGGGTATTGTGAGCGCGCGAAGCGTGCTCACAATACCCCACACCCCCCTTCTTTTTGAAAAGGTACGGTTTTTACCATTGTACAACGACGGGGAGGAACATGCCAGAGCCGGAGGGCATTAAAAGGTTTGTGTTAGAATTCTTGCGTGACCGAACCAATACATTTGATTCTGGCGTCTAATTCTCCGCGCCGGCGGCAATTGCTCGGGCTGGGGAACTGGACGTTCGATGTGATCGTCTCGGATGTGGACGAAACACAAGTCCCAAATGAAACGCCAAAAGAGTATGTGCTCCGTCTCGCGCAGGACAAGGCGCTGGCCGCGGCTGGAAAAGTCGACCTCGAATCCATCGTTATCGGTTCGGATACGGCTGTAATCGACGGAAATGAAATTCTCGGCAAACCAATGGACGTTGACGGCGCCTTTCGCATGCTTGCACAATTGCGCGGGCGGACTCATCAGGTATATACCGGCGTGGCGGTTTATCGCCCGGCTGACGGCAAGCTGTTGACCGAGTTATGTGTCACCGACGTGCCGATGCGGGCATATTCCGACAAGGAGATCAGAGCCTACATTCAGACCGGCGATCCCATGGACAAGGCCGGCGCGTATGCCATTCAACATCCCGATTTCCAGCCCGTCGAATCGATGCGCGGATGTTACGCCAGCGTGATGGGGCTCCCCATGTGTCATGTGATTCGCGCGTTGCGAAAGTTTGATTTGCACTCTGATGAAAATGTCCCGTTGGCGTGTCAAAAATTATTGAGTTATGAATGTCCCGTATCGGCGGCGATCTTGCGCGGAGAATACCCCTCATCCCCGGTCCTTCCCCCAAAGGGAGAAGGGAGTTTGCTCCCCTCTCCTTTCAGGAGAGGGGATGGGGGTGAGGTCTTATTTTGAAAGGAAACGAATGAAGGCTTTTCGCTGGATACACCTGCTTCTGATACTGTCTTTTCTTGCGGCTTGCGGAACAGGCGGAACAGGGGGCAACCCAATCACCAACCTGTTTGCCAGCCCCACGCCCATCCTGCCCACCGCGCAGGCGACAGTGATTCCCGCACCCGATGCGCAAGTCGCCGTAAACGGATTTCTACAGGCTCTCCAAAAAGACGACTTTGAAACCATGTATGCCATGCTCGCGAAACAAAGCCGCGACGCGATCACGCTGGAGGATTTTTCAAAACGCTGGAACAACGCGTTGAATGAAATGAGCGCGGCCAGTATCGAGTATGCGATCAACTCCTCCCGCATCAGCCCCACGCTGGCCGAGATCGGGTATAGCGTCACGTACAAAACTGTTCTCGCCGGGGACATTCAGCGCGGCATCGTCATGCGCCTGAACAACGAAGAGAACACGTGGAAGGTCATCTGGGATGACTCGCTCATCATGCCCGAACTCGCGGGAGGCAATTTGCTGGCGATGGAATACAGCGTCCCTGCGCGCGGCGACATCTATGACCGCAACGGCCTGCCCATCGTTTCGCAGGCGGACGCCTTTGCCTTTGGCATTCAGACCGACATCATCAATCCGGAGATGCGCGGCGCACTTACTTCTGAATTGGGAAAATTATGCGGGCTCGATCCCGAATACATCAACGACCAGATCGATGCCGCCGGCCCCGGCTGGTAGTTGCCGATGTGCGAAGGCACGCGCGACGAAGCACAGCGCTTGCTCGCCGTCACCCACGGCGCGCTGGAGGTGGCGG
>JACPVD010000126.1 GCA_016191895.1 Chloroflexota bacterium
CTACGCCAATCGCGAAGATTTTACCGCAACGCATACGGCAAGGTTCACCTTGCCCGCTGGGGCGCAAACTAAAGTTCCCTGGCACTGCCCGCCACACTTGCACCGCGCTGCCGCGCAGCGTGCAGTGCAGGTGGGGCAAGTGTGCGGTACGCTGTGTTATGACTTATTCTTCAAATACTCATCGATGGCGAGCGCGGCTTTTCTTCCGCCAACCATGGCAGTGACGACGAGATCGGGGCCGGTG
Source organism: Chloroflexota bacterium (assembly GCA_016191895.1). Taxonomy (GTDB): domain Bacteria; phylum Chloroflexota; class Anaerolineae; order Anaerolineales; family Villigracilaceae; genus Villigracilis. The sequence goes on from JACPVD010000126.1 coordinate 245, forward strand.
ACGCAATCGCCGCCGGAGAAGACTCCCTCGCGGGAGGTATTGCCTTTCGCTTTGTCTTTGACGGTGATCAAACCCCAGTCATGAACTTCGAGGTCTGGGGTGGTTTTTCCAATGATCGGGTCGGGCCAATAGCCGAGTGCGAGTATCGCGGTATCTGCGGCCACGCTGAAATTGGAACCTTCCACAGGAACGGGCTTTCGGCGTCCTTTTGCGTCGGGATCGCCGAGTTTCATCTCGATACATTCCACAGCCGCCAGGCGTCCATCGGAACCCGCAATGAATTTTACAGGCTGGGTGAGGAAGCGATACTTTGCGCCTTCCTCCCGCGCCATCTTGCGGTCTTTCTTTCCGCCGGGCATTTCCTTTTCGGTGCGGCGGTAGAGACAGGTGACATCCTCCGCGCCAAGCCGCAGGGCGGTGCGCAAACAATCGGAGGCTGTGTCGCCGCCGCCGATGACCACGACGCGCCTGCCCACCTGTAGAGGTTCTCTCATCAACTCGGGGAGCAGGTCTGAATCCACATTGCCGCGGATGAGGAAATCGGTCGCTTCGTAGACGCCGGGTAAATCGGTGCCGGGTGTGTCTTCCATTTTCGCATCGACCTCGGAGCCGACGCCGATGAACACCGCTTCAAATCCATCTTCAAACAGGCCTTCAATGGTTTTGTCTTTTCCTATATAAGTATTTGGCGCAAACTTCACACCGGCGCGTTCAAATTGTTCCCACTTTTCCTGCCAGACATCCTTGGGAAGTTTGAAATTTGGAATGCCGTACACGAGCAAGCCGCCGGGCGCAGGTTTGGATTCAAACACCGTCACATCATATCCGCGCTGTAATAATACATCGGCGCACCCAAGCCCCGCAGGACCGGCTCCAATAATGGCAACTTTTTTTCCGTTTGGAATGCCAAGCGGAATCACATAACCCTGCGTGCGGCGTTCATAATCCACAGTGAAGGCTTCGAGTTCGCCGCACAAGACAGGTTGTTTTTGTTTGTTCAAAACGCAGGAACCCTGACACAACGCCTCATGCGGACAGACGCGCCCGCACACTTCGGGGAGCGAACTGGTCTTGTGATAAATCCCCGCAGCCTCCACGAAACGTCCCTGCTCGATCAGCCACATGGCGGAAGGAATGTCGTTGGATGTGGGGCAGGCCGTCATGCATGGCGCGGGGTCGGGACAATGAATGCAACGCGACGCTTCCAGCATGGCGCGTTCGGGATTGAATTCGATGACTACATCGTTAAAGTCACAAGTCCGCTCTTCGGGCGGACGAAGGTCAAGGTCGAAAAACGGGCGATTGGCGCGTTCTTTGCGGTCAATCGCCAAAAATTCGCTGGGAACAACCTGCATAATCTCTCCTTCTCTAAATAAACGTATCTTTTCAAAAAGAAGGGGAAAGTGGGGTGTTTCGAGCGCGTTTTGCGTTCGAAACACCCCACACCCCGATTTATTGAGAAGATGCAAATAAACCCTACGTATAAGTTACGTTCCATTCTTTCCATCATGATACCCAAACTACCCGACCCGACAAAGGCTTGGATGTCACCAAACCCGATGACAATCGTCATGTTTTCCCATTAGACAATTATTAATCTCCTCGCCGAAATTCCATCCATTTTATGGGAGTGAATTAGAATTGAAAAAAGCAATTCTGCACACTTTCTACACAATCGTTGGATATACTTTCCAAAAACAAGGTGACAGTCACTTTCGCGAAGCGAGTGATTGTTACCTGCGCCCCCGGAGGATTCACAAGAATGAAACAATTCTTTTCAAAATTTTCGCGCCGTGCATGGATCATCCTTGGCGTGGTCGTGGTCGTGCTGCTTGCCGTCATTTTTTTCAGCACACGCGGAGAAAGCGCCCCCCTCTTTCAAACGGCCGAGGTTGAGCGTGGAAACTTGATCGCCACCGTCGGTGCGACTGGCAGTGTGCGCGCGCAACAAAGCGCCATGCTGGTCTGGCAGACGACGGGAATCGTCGAATCGGTTCAAGCGGATGTTGGAACGCGCGTCAACCATGACGATGTGCTGGCCAGCCTCGATAAACAGTCTCTCAACCAGAGCATTATCCTCGCCGAAGCAGACCTGGCTTCCGCCCAGCAGGCGTTGGATGACCTGCTCAATTCCGGCACCGCCTATGCACAGGCCCTGCGGACTCTTGATGCCGCGGAACAGGCCTATAAAAAAGCGTACGATTACCGTATGGGACTGAACGGCCGGATCACGTTAACCGAAGCCTATATCGTCAATGGCGTTCCACGAGTCCGCTATTACAAGGGATATGCCGATGCCGAAACCATCGCCGATGCCGACGAAAAACTTTTGCTGGCCCAGTCCCAACTTGACGATGCCCGTCGCACCCTTGACCGATTCAAAGACGGTGTGGACCCGGCCGCAGTCGCCGCCGCCGAAGCAAGAGTCGCCGCGGCGCAATCGACATTGAACCTGGCCTACATCCTCGCGCCGTTCGATGGGACGATCACACAGGCCGAGCCCGCCATCGGCGATCAGGTGACTGCCGGTGCAATGGCTTTCCGTATCGATGATCTTTCGCATTTGCTCGTCGATGTGCAGGTCTCGGAAGTGGATATCAACAGCGTCGCCGTCGGCCAGAATGCAACGCTTACCTTCGACGCGATTCTCGGCAAGGAATATCACGGTAAAGTAGTGGAAGTGGGACAGGCCGGCGACACCCTGCAGGGCGTGGTGAGTTTCACCGTCACCGTGGAATTGACGGACGCAGACGAACTCGTCAAACCCGGCATGACCGCGGCGGTGAACGTCGTCATCGAGGAACAGCAAAACGTATTGCTGATTCCGAATCGGGCGGTGCGTTTGGTGGATGGGCAACGGGTGGTGTACCTGCTCGTTGACGGGCAACCCGTTCAAGTTAAAGTAAGACTCGGGTCCACATCAGGCATTGACAGCGTGCTCGTCGAAGGCGATATCAAGGAAGGCGACCTGATCATTTTGAATCCGCCTTCGCAAAACGGCGGGCCGTTTGGAGGCTGACATGGACTGGGTGATCGAAGCCCGCGACCTGACGAAAACCTATAAGATGGGCGAGATTTTGGTGGAAGCCCTGCGCGGCGTGTCGTTCAAGATTCAACGCGGCGAAATAGTGTCGATCATGGGGCCGTCGGGTTCCGGCAAATCGACCATGATGAACACGCTTGGCTGTTTGGACAGGCCGACTTCCGGCGACTATATTCTCGACGGCGAATCCGTTGCCGATATGACCGACGACCAGCCCGCCAGCGTTCGCAACCGCAAGGTCGGTTTCGTCTTTCAAAGTTTTAATTTGCTCTCGCGCCTGACAGCTTTGGGAAACGTCGAACTTCCCCTGCGTTATGCCGGGTTAACCGAAGGCCGCCGCGAACGCGCGCAAGCCGCGCTGGAGGCTGTGGGCTTGGGCGATCGCATGACTCACCGCCCCTACGAACTCTCCGGCGGACAGCAACAACGCGTGGCTGTTGCGCGCGCCATCGTTAACAACCCCGCCATCATCATGGCCGATGAGCCGACGGGCAATCTGGATTCAAAAGTTGGCAAGGAGATCATGAATCTTTTACTCAACCTCAACAAGGATCGCGGCACCACGTTGATCATCGTCACGCACGATCCGAACATCGCCGAGCAGACCCAGCGCGTGATCCGCCTGCGCGATGGCGAACTTGAATCGTCGGGCGAAGAAAAGAAAGGGATGAAGCAATGAGTTTTGGGCAGGCTCTTCTCGAAGCCATCGAAAGCTTGAACGGAAATAAAATGCGCTCCGGCCTCACCGTGTTGGGCATTGTCATCGGCGTGGCGGCGGTCATCGCCATGCTCGCAGTGGGGAATGGAGCGCAGGCATCCATCACCGGGTCGATCAGCAGTATCGGAACGAACTTGTTATTCGTCTTCAGAGGCGCACCCGAAGGCCCGCCCGGACCCGGCGGCCCCGACACCGGAAGCGGCAACAACGACCGACCGCTGACTCTCGGAGACGCCGAAGCCATCGCTGATCCTTTCGCCGCGCCGTCTGTGGATATGGTTGCGCCGGCAATTCAAGGAAGCAGGACAGTCTCATTCGGAGGCGAAAATACAACTTCGCCGATCTCCGGCATCACGCCGGAATATTTACAGGTGCGAAACCTCGAACTCGCCGAGGGCGAGTTTATCAATGAAGAACACATGAACGGGCGCATGTCTGTGGTTGTGTTGGGTCCCGAAACCGCCGACGCGATCTTTGGCCGCCACGACGGCATTGCCGGTGAAATGATCCGCATCGATGGCCAGCCCTTCCGCGTGATCGGTGTGCTGGTGGCAAAAGGCGGCGGCGCGTTTGGCAGTGAAGATAACAACGCCTACATCCCATTCACCACCGCGCAGGCACGCCTGATCAAACGCGACACCTACGACGAAGTGGATGTGATCTTTGTACAAGCCATCAGCGCAGAGACCGTTCCGCTGGCCTCGGAAGAAATTGCAAACATCCTGCGCCAGCGTCACCGCACGCCCATCGGCGACGACGATTTCACGGTCTTAACGCAACAGGATTTTTTACAAACCTTTGAAACCATCACCGGCGTGCTGACGATCTTCCTCGGCGGCATTGCGGGCATCTCATTACTCGTCGGCGGCATCGGCATCATGAACATCATGCTGGTCTCCGTCACCGAACGCACGCGCGAGATCGGGTTGCGCAAGGCGTTGGGCGCGCGCAAAAAGGACATCCTTCTGCAATTCCTGACCGAGTCCTCCCTGCTGAGTTTTATTGGCGGGATCATCGGCATCATGTTCGGCTGGCTGATCGCCTTCACGGTGGGCAAGGTGGCCGAAGCAACAGGCAATAACTTCGTCCCAATCGTCGGCACCGATGCCATCATTCTTTCGACAAGTTTCTCGGCGGCCATTGGTCTGTTCTTTGGAATCTATCCCGCCAGCCGCGCCGCCAACCTCGAACCCGTGGAAGCTCTGCGGCACGAGTAGTACGCAGAGGGTGCGTCGCACTCGCTTTAACAGAATAACTCGATCGAGCAGATTCGTCTGATTTACGAGATTCGGTTACCCGTCTGGTGCGACGCACTTTCGTAAGGTAAATCAATGCAATTCAAAAAACGACAAACCTTATTGACTCTCCTCCTGATCGCGACTCTCCTATCAGGATGCATGCGGATTCGAGTCGACGCGCTTCCGACTCCGCCGACAGTTGAATCCGCTCAAAGTGAGTCGACTCTCCCCGCAGCCGCAACCAGCGCCCAGGTCCAGCCAGCGACCGCAGCTGCGACAAAAGTCTCCGCAACGGAAACGCCCCTGCCCACTGTCACGATCAGCGCCGTTGATGGCAACGTCTTCATCCGCCGCGGGCCAGACACGGCCTACAATCCCATCGGCGTTTTGTATCAGGGCGCAAGCGCAAATGTCCTTCAACGTGATGTGTTGTCCAAGTGGGTTGAAATTATCATTCCGAATTCTGACGATACAGGCTGGGTGTCGCTTCAAACCAAATACTCCAAAGTGGATGGTGATCTGGCTTCCCTGCCACAATTTACCATCACCGATTGGCCTGTCCCTGCCTACCTGCGGAATTGCTCGCTTCATCAAATGTATGTGATGCCCGCCGAAGTTTTAGTGCCGCCTGCTTCGGCGTTCCCCAATAACGAAGTCTGGTTGTATCCCGGCTCGTATGTGGTTTACGATATCGACGTGCCCGGCGAACCCGAAGTTTTGCAATTCGAAATGCGCGAAGGGAAGGTGGTGGAGATATTGGACGATGGGAATGGGGAGCATCGGAAGTGCCGGTAGGCGGACTTTGACACGGACTCGCGGACCGCTTCGTGAACGGACGACTGTCAACGGATGGTTATCTGAGATAAAATCAAGTGGCCATAGAATAATAAAAAAACTCAGGAGAACAGCATGTCTGAAAAATTGAATCAGTTGAAGGAAATCCTCGGAGAGGTCTCGGATATCAACCATGCGGCGAGCGTGCTTGGTTGGGATCAGCAGGTGAACCTGCCCCCCGGTGGCGGGGAGGCCCGCGGACAGCAACTCGCTACATTGGGAAAGATCGCACACCAAAAGGCCACCTCAGACGAAGTGGGCAAATTACTCGATGAACTGAAAAAGGAGTTTGCGGGTGTCGATTCGGATGACGCGGCGATGATCCGCGTAGCGGCAAGAGACTACGATAAAGCCGTCCGTGTGCCATCCGCTTTTGTGGCCGAGCAGTCCATCGTCACGAGCGCCGCGTTCGAAGCCTGGGTGGAGGCGAAGGGCAAATCCAATTTTTCGCTCTTCCAATCGCATCTCGAAAAAGTCATCGGCCTTGTCCACAAGTATGTTTCGTTCTTCCCGCCTGCTGATCATCCGTATGACGTGTTGCTCGACGATTACGAACCCGGGATGAAGACCGCCGAAGTGCAGGAAATTTTCGACAGCCTGCGCCCGAAGCAGGTGGAGTTGATTAAAAAGATCAGCGCGGTAAAACAGCCGAAGGTCGACTTTCTCTATAAAAAATATGTCGAAAAGAAAGTGTGGGACTTCAGCGAGGTCATCGTCACCCGCTTCGGCTATGATTTCAGCCGCGGCCGGCAGGACAAGGCCCCGCATCCCTTTGAGACGTCGTTCAGCGTGGACGATGTACGCATCACGAATCGCTTCGAACCCGATAGCCCGCTTGCAACCTTATTCAGCGGAATGCACGAAGCGGGACATGCCATGTACGAGCAGGGAATCAATCCCGCCTATGGCCGCACCCCTCTCGCGCACGGCGTATCGTCGGCGGTGCATGAGTCGCAATCGCGCATGTGGGAAAATCTCGTCGGGCGTTCGCTTCCATTTTGCGAACACTTCTTCCCCGAAATCAAGAAAGCCTTCCCATCGCAAATGGAGGGCGTAAGCGCAAAGGCGTTTTACAAAGCCATCAACAAAGTCAACCCGTCGCTTATCCGCGTCAACGCCGATGAAGCCACATACAATCTGCACATCATGCTCCGTCTTGAACTTGAAATTGGAATGCTGACCGGCAAAGTTGCCATCAAAGACCTGCCTGAAATTTGGAATGCAAAGATGCGGGATTACCTCGGCATTGCGCCCCCCGACGACGCGCATGGCGTGTTGCAGGATGTCCACTGGTCGAGCGGATTGTTCGGCTACTTCCCCACATACGCGCTTGGCAATATTGTTTCCGCACAGTTGTGGGAAAGAATCAACAAGGAGATCAAAGGCCTTGATGAGCAGATCCGCAAAGGCAAATTCGACGCCTTGCTTGCATGGCTTCGCAAGAACATCCATGTCTATGGCCGCAAGTACGATCCGCAGGATTTGATCCAAAAAGCCACCGGTTCCCGAATCGACTCGGCCGCCTACGTCCGCTATCTGACGAAAAAATACAGCGACATTTACGGGCTGTAATTGATATCATCCCGCAAGCGTGTCATTGCGAGGAGCGTTCGTTGCGACGAAGCAATCTCGTGTGACGAGGAGACTGCTCACCTGCACTGGCGTGCGGCGCAAGTGTCGGCCAAGTGAAAGAGCGCCTCGCAGTGACATACTCTGCGGGACTTTGATTCCTTCATGAAAAAAAGATTATTCATCCTCGCCTCCGCCCTGACCTTGATATCTGCATGCTCACAAGCACTGGAATCAGCGCCGACGGCTCTTCCCGCCGATCACCTGCCGACGGCCTTTGCCCTGACCGGGCAGGCCGTCTTTGCGACAGCCTCCGCGCAATCCCCGGCGCCTTTACCCACTGAGACATCCACCCCGACAAATACCCCTGTCCCTCCGACGGCGCCTCCCAGCCCCACGCCCACCTTTGCCGCGGGCTTTACCGACTTCGCGGAGATTCATTTCCTGTCGCCGGGGCCGATGTCCAGCCTGGTTTCGCCGATCAGTTTACAGACAATCCTGATTGCGGGCGAAAGCGAGATCGTCCGCGTGGATTTGCTCGGTGAAGATGGCCGCATCCTGCAACGCATCGTGGAACGGGTGCAACGCAACCTGGCCGGCAACTACCGCAGTTTCGACATCGACTTCGAGATTCGCGCCGTGTCTGAAAAAGGGTATATTCGCATCTCTTCCAAAGACGATCATGGGCGCATTCAGGCTCTTAATACCATGCCTGTTCTTTTGTATTCCATCGGGACGAGTCAAATCAACCCGTTGGGAAACATGATCTATGAGCGGGTAACCTATTTAGGACTCAAAGACGGAGATGAGGTATTCGGCGGCACGCTTAACCTGAAAGGCCGCTACTGGCCTTTCAACGACCAGCCGGTCTTCATCGAATTGATCATGCCCGACGGAGAGGTGATTTCTTCGCGCGTGCTGAACTTCAAGGGAATCGACACCGAAACCTTCGAGACCACGCTCCCCTACAAGGTCAGCGAACCCACGCTGGTGCGACTCGCCCTTCATCAGGATAATGTCGATCTTAAAGTGGAAGACCCCGATGTGAAGAAATATATTTACTATTACACGATGGAAGTGATTTTGAATCCGTAAATCACATGATGGCGGTAAAACCCGCCTGTTCAAAATGACGGTCAAAAGTAAGCGCGTGGTGTAATACCCCGTTCGCGCATGACTACAAATGAAATGGGTGTGTTTCATTTGAGTTGAACTACCGTCCCGAAGGTTTGGGAGATGGCCAAAACCTTCGAGAAAACCTTCGGGACGTTCCACTTTTCAACTTGTTTGAAACGCGCCCAAATGAAATGCAATCCACAAGACTCCATTCTTTGTCGTTGAATTTCTTATACAAGGCAAATCACATAACGGTCGTGATTTACCGATAAATCCTTCGGCCCTGAAACTTTGACTTGTTTAATTCGAGCCAACGCCCCTTTTTTCTTCGTCTTGCGCTTTGCGCGACTCAACTGGCGAATGAGTTTGTACAATTCGTCCAGGTCGTCAAGATTCAGGCGATCAATTTCCGAATTAATTAATTCACGCGTGACCATTGCATCATCTCCTTGTTCGATTATACAACAGACTATCCCTTCCTATTGTTCAAGCGCCATGCATCTGTGAGATTCATCCAAAACATATTGAATCAAATAGAGACTGGCCATTGTGACCAGTCTCCTTTTTTGTATGTGTGAATCTATCTATGGGATGTTGAACGTCTTCACCAGGAAGACAGCCATCTCGGCGCGGGTGACGGGGTTGCCCGGGCAGTAGTTCCCTCCGCCACAGCCTGCGGTGATGCCTTCATTGAATAACTGTTCGATGAAATTAGCC
>JACPVD010000127.1 GCA_016191895.1 Chloroflexota bacterium
GCGACGATGGCGGTTTTGCCCTCGGATCATTTCATTCATAACCGCGACCTGTTTCATTACCTGGTTAATGCGGCGTTCGATGTGGCGCAAGACGGTTATTTGGTGACGTTGGGCATTACGCCCAACCAGCCTTCGACGGCTTACGGATACATCCAGCAGGGAGAGATGTTGGAGGGCCAATATCATTACCCGGCCTACAAGGTTGCCCGCTTCGTCGAAAAGCCGAATGAACAAACCGCCGAACAGTTGCTGCGTTTGGGAAATCATTCGTGGAACAGTGGAATGTTCATCTGGCGCGCCGACACGATTTTGGAAGAGATCGAAAAGCAGATGCCTCTACTGCACGGCGCGTTGAAGAAAATCATTCCTGCATGGGGAACGGATCAACAGGGCGTTGTGTTAAATGAACACTGGCGCGATCTTGAAACAAAAACGGTGGATTACGGCGTGATGGAAAACGCGGAGCGCGTGGCGGTGCTTCCCGCCGGCGGCCTGGGCTGGAGTGACGTGGGTATGTGGTCGTCGCTGTTTGAGGTGTTGCTCCCGGATATGAATGGTAATATTGCCACGAACGCCGGCCTGCACCTCGCGCATGAGACGCACAATACGCTTGTTTACGGCGGGGAGCGGCTTGTGGTGACCATTGGCGTGGACGATATGGTCATCGTCGATACGGGTGACGTGCTGTTGGTGTGCAAGACGGATCAATCGCAAAAAGTGCGCGATGTGGTCGGACATTTGAGCAAACATAACCAGGAAAAATATTTATAATTCTTCGCGTTGAGCGAGGTCGAAGCGCAGTTGCGGAAGCGCCCTTCTACCTCGCTCAGGGCGAATACCGAATAAGAATTTATCGATGGAAGCCTATTGTATGAAGTGTAAGATCAAACGAGAGATGAAAGACCCTGTTGCGGGATTTAACGCGAAGGGGTCTCCTGTCACTACGGGTATTTGCCCGGTGTGCGGCACAAAACTATATCGCATGGGCAGAACCGACGCTCATGCGGGTCTTGTCGCGCCGCCGAAGCCGGAGAAAGTGATCGTTCGCGACGGGAAACTGGTAATTGTCGAGTCGCCGGCGAAGGCAAAAACGGTGGGGCGGTTTCTCGGCAAGGGCTACACTGTCCGCGCTTCGGTGGGGCATGTGCGCGATTTGTTGAAGTCGCAGCTCTCTGTGGATGTGGACAATGATTTCGCGCCGAAGTATCGCGTGCCGAATGAAAAGAAGGAAGTGGTCAAGGAGATCAAGAAACTGGCGCAAACCGCCGAAGAAATCTATCTTGCGACCGATCCCGACCGCGAGGGCGAATCCATTTCGTGGCACTTGATGGAGGCGGCGCAGATCGAACCCGAACGTACAAAACGCGTGGTGTTCCATGAAATCACCGCGCCCGCTGTGGCCGAGGCATTTTCGCATCCGCGCCAGATCAACATGGATCTGGTCAATGCGCAGCAGGCGCGGCGTGTGCTGGATCGTTTGGTTGGGTACAGTATCAGCCCCATTCTGTGGGAGAAGGTGCGCGGAAGGCTGTCGGCGGGGAGGGTTCAATCGGTGGCTCTCAGGCTCATCGTCGAGAGGGAGCGCGAGATCGATGAGTTCAAGCCTGTCGAATACTGGTCGATCCACGCCGAGTTAAAACACGGCAGTCTCAAATCATCATTCCTTTCCAAACTTGTGCGCATCGACAACAAGGAACCCGAACTTCCAAACGAGGAAGCGGTCAAGCCGATTCTTGTAGACATGGAAACCGCAACGTATTCTGTGACAAAGGTCAAACGCGGAGAACGCAGGCGCAAGCCGTCGGGTCCGTTCACCACATCCACATTGCAGCAGGAAGCCTCGCGCAAGTTGGGATTCACCGCCAAACGCACCATGGGACTTGCGCAGGGACTTTACGAAGGGCAGGATGTGGGCGAAGGCGGCACGACGGGTTTGATCACCTACATGCGCACCGACTCGATGAACGTTTCCGCAATCGCGCAAAACGAAGCCCGCGAGTATGTGACCGGAAAATACGGCAAGGATTATCTCCCGGCGGAATCCCCGGTGTACAAAACAAAGTCTGCGGGGGCGCAGGAGGCGCATGAGGCGATTCGCCCCACGTCTGTACTGCGCGACCCGGAAAAGGTGAAGGATTTTCTCGACCCTGCCATGTTCAAGTTATATCGCTTGATCTGGCAGAGGTTCGTGGCTTCGCAAATGGAGTCGGCTGTGTTCGACACACTGCAGGTGGAAGTGACCGGCAAGACGAAAGAGCACGAATATCTCTTGCGCGCTTCCGGGTCAGCGGTGAAATTCCCGGGCTTTTTGGTGGTGTATGAAGAAGCCAAAAACGAAGATGTCAAGATCGAGGAAGACGAAGAGAATGTAAAGATTCCCGCCGGCATTGCGGAAGGACAATCGCAGGAATTGGTGCGCTTGATTCCCGAACAGCATTTCACCCAGCCGCCGCCGCGTTTTTCCGAAGCCTCGCTGGTACAGGCGCTCGAAGAAAACGGCATTGGCCGCCCTTCCACATACGCGCCGACGATTTCCACCATTCAACAACGCGGGTACGTGGAACGCGTGGACAAACGCCTTGTCCCCACTGACACCGGGGCGCAAGTCAATGACCTGATGGTGCAATACTTTCCCGAAGTGGTGGACTATAACTTCACCGCCCACATGGAGGAAGACCTCGATAAAATCGCCGACGGCGAAATGACGTGGGTGGATGCGGTGCGCGAATTCTACGAACCGTTTTCCGTGGATATCAAAAAAGCGCAAGCGGAGATTCCCGTCACAAAGTCCGAACCGGAGCCGATTGGCCGTGCATGTCCCACCTGCGGCAGGGAACTGGTCATTCGTTACGGGCGTTTCGGCAAATTCATTTCGTGCAGCGGGTTTCCCGAATGTCGCTACACCGAGCCCTGGCTGGAAAAGATCGGCGTGGCATGTCCCACCGATGGCGGCGATCTCGTCGAAAGAAAAACACGCAAAGGCCGCACATTCTTCGGCTGTGTCAATTACCCCAATTGCGATTTCACTTCGTGGAAGAAACCGCTTTCCATGCCGTGCCCCAAATGCAAGGGCATGCTCGTGATCGCGAACAAGCGCGAGGCGCAATGTATTAATTGTTCCACGTCCTTCCTGCTGGAAGAGATCGTTCCTGAGGCCGTGGAATAAATTTTGCCGGAGAAAATATCATGCACTTCACACCCCTTCCGTATTTAGATCCCGGTTCCGGGAGTTTGCTCATTCAAATCCTTGTCGCGGCCCTGGTTGGAATCGGCGTTGCCGTACGCGCTTCGTGGGGAAAGATCAAAGGGTTGTTTGGTGCCAGGCCAAAGGCGGATGAAGACGACGACTCGGACAATGCCTGATACTGAAAAACTTTCCGCATCCTTTCGCGACCCGAGCGGGTTTCTGTTTTCAAGGGGCGGAGTCCTGTATCGACAGATCAACCGCGCGTATCAAAACGATTACGCGCGGTTGATGGATTCCGGGTTGTATGAGAGGCTGGTCAAGGCCGGGCTTCTGATTCCGCATATTGAGGTTGATCAACTCTCGGCTAGGTCGGAAGCGGCGTTCAAAGTCATCCAACCGGAACGCGCGCCATTCATTTCCTATCCTTATGAGTGGTCATTCAGCCAGTTGAAAGATGCCGCGCTCGCGACCTTGTCGATTCAGAAACGCGCGTTGAAACTGGAAATGTCGCTAAAGGACGCCAGCGCGTACAACATTCAGTTCGTGCGCGGCAGGGCGGCATTGATCGATACGCTTTCGTTCGAGATTTACAAAGAGGGCCAGCCCTGGGTCGCGTATCGCCAATTCTGCCAGCACTTCCTTGCGCCGCTGGTCTTGATGAGTTATTGCGATGCGCGATTGAGTCAACTTTTGCGTGTGTATATCGACGGCGTTCCGCTTGATCTCACCAGCCGACTCCTGCCGACAAAAACGAAATTCAATTTCGGCCTGCTGACTCATATCCACCTGCACGCGGGCGCGCAGAAACGATACGCTGCGCGGGATAAGGTGGTCAGGCCGCGAATTGGGTCGTTCAGCAAACAGGCTCTGACCGGGTTGATCGAAAGCCTTGAAAACACGGTTAAGAAACTGGCCTGGACTCCCGCCGGCACCGAATGGGGCGATTATTACGACAACACAAATTACACCGACAACGCCTTTGAACACAAACGGCAACTGGTGCGCGAGTGGGCCGCCGAAAAGAAACCGTCGCTTGTTTGGGATCTGGGCGGCAA
>JACPVD010000034.1 GCA_016191895.1 Chloroflexota bacterium
ATTGGGATGTCGATTTCAACATCCTGCGCGATTACGTGACGCGCTTTCAAGCCGGCACATGGCCCGAACCCGACATCACCACCGACGAAGAAGAAGAGGTCATCTGCGAATGAGCGAGTCCCGCGTCATTCCGCCGCTCGATGCGGCTGTCCTGCTTAAAAAATTTGGGCTTCGCGCCGATAAAAAACTCGGACAAAATTTTTTGCAGGATTCCTCCGCCCTCGAATCCATCGTTCGCGCCGCAGGAATTTTGGAGGATGACTGTGTCCTGGAGATCGGTCCCGGCCTCGGCAGTTTGACCCGCCATTTAGCCGTTTCTGCCAAAGAGGTGACAGCGGTCGAACTTGACCCGGACTTGATCGGCCCGCTACAGGCAGTTCTCGCCCCGTATCCCAACGTCCGCGTGGTTCATGGCGACATATTGAAACTTCCCATTTCAGAGATCGTTCGCCATCCGGATTACCTCGTCGTTGCGAACATTCCCTACAATATCACATCCGCCATTATCCGACACCTGCTCGAAAGCGACCCATCATTACGAGCGCGGCGCATCGTGCTCACCATTCAAAAGGAGGTCGCCGAACGAATCTGCGCCAAACCCGGCGATTTGAGTCTGCTGGCGTTGAGCGTTCAAGTGTACGGCAAGCCCGTCATTGCCAAAGTTATCCCCGCCGAATCCTTTCACCCCATCCCCAAAGTGGATTCTGCCATTCTTCGCATCGATATTTACGATCAGCCTCTTGTCCCGGCGAATTTGCTCGATCCCTTCTTCAAATTGACGAAAGCCGGCTTCGGCCAGAAGCGCAAAACACTGCGCAACTCGCTTTCCTCGGGATTGCACATTTCCGCAAAAGAAGCCGAGTCCATGCTCACCGCCGCCGGCATCGACTTTATGCGCCGCGCCGAAACCCTCTCCATCGAAGAATGGAAAATGTTATGCGCGCGTATTGACATGTAAATACCCGCATGGTAAACTCTCGCCCGCTTGTTAGTGCTCCATGAGCATAGTTAATGGTCCCGTGGTGTAGCGGCCTAACATGCGGCCCTGTCAAGGCCGAGATCGCGGGTTCGAATCCCGTCGGGACCGCCAAAAAATCTTTCGTCGATCGACACAAAAGAACCGACCTGCCAGGTCGGTTCTTTTGTGTTATGTGCATATCCCGCCGCCTTCCCTTCATGACAGTTGCAGAAGTGACCTTCTACTGCCATGACCGATTTTATGTCTTCCATTGACGATTTGGAATCAAAACTGTAAACTCAATCATACCAGAGACCGAGGAGCGACGGGTATGACAAAACGCGCATTTCCCGTGAGCAAGTCCATTAAAAATAGTCGAAAGCCATCCAGCGCCGCCCAAAGCCCCATGAAAGAAAACATCCATGCCGAAGCCGTGTTCCATATCCGCGAACTTGCGCGGGCGGGGCGGCATGAGCAGGCCATCGAACTCGCAACACGCGAATTATCCGCCGCGCCAGAGTCTGCATCCGTATTGATGGATTTGTTCGAACTGCGCGCCGAATCCCATACTGCGCAGGGAAAACTCGACCTTGCCTTGCAGGATGCGAATGCCATGCTCGCGCTTGCCGATGGAAACGAACCGGCCTTACTGGCACAGGCGCTCACTTGCAAAGCCAGGGCGCAAATTCACCTCGGCGATTTGAGGGAGGCGGCGCAAACGGCGAACCAGGCATTGTTGACCGCGAAAACGGTTGAGCCGGCAGACCGCCTTCTGATTGCGAAAAGCCTGCTTGTTCTTGGCGAAGCGCAAAAAAGCATTAGCGATTACAAGCTGGCGATCGAAACCGCCCGAAAAGCGGCCTCTCTATTTGAAATGGGGGGAGACCTCTCGAATGCGGGACGCGCCTATTTGATCATGGTTCCCGCCAACAACGTATTGGGCAACGCAAAAGAATCGCGCCGCGCCGCGCTCACCGCACTGGATTTGTGCAGGCAGGCCGGCGATCAATTGGGAATCGGCGCCGCGTTCAACGGCCTCAGTTCTACTGACCCCGATATTGCGGAACGAATCCGACATTACCAGAAGGCCGTCGAAGCCTTTGAATCAGCGGGGCATCTCGAACGTCAATCCACTGCCTTTGGCAATCTGGGATTCACCTACGCCGCGCTTGGTTTGTTCATTCATGCCCACCGACTAACCACAAAGGCCCTGGGCATGACTCGTGAAATGGGCGCAAAAGTGGGCATGGCCTACTGGCTCGAAAATCTTTTCGATACCGAACTAAAACTTGGCGACCTCGACTCTGCCCGGACTCACTTGCATGAATACGCCCAACTGGCTCGAGAACTTGGCGATGCCCGCATGGATGCAAGCGTCGAGTCGAATTTTTCGCTTTTACGCCTTGCCGAGGGAAATGCTGCCGACGCTGTCCGCCACGCCCAAGCCGCGGTGGATATCGCCACCCGCGCCGAGATGGGAAATGAAAACGTCCATCTCACGCATTTGGCGAAGGCGCAACTTCAAAACAACGAGCCTGCCGCCGCGCTTGAATCGACGACCAGAGCCGTCGAATTCCACCGCGCTCAATCCTTCAAACTGCCGGATAGTTTCACTTCACAGGAAATCTGGTGGCGGCACGCGCAGGCGTTGTTTGCAAACAAAAAAACAAATGAAGCGCGCAAAGCTCTCGAGCAGGCGCATGGATTTTTAATTGATGCCATTGCCAACGTGCGCGATGAAGGCCTGCGCCGCAGTTATCTCAACAAGGATGAGGCCAACCGCGAACTCCTTCAATTTTGGGTGGCCGACGGCGCAAAACGCGGGCTTTCAAGGAAGCGCCTCTTCGCCCATCTCGCAGTGGAGACCAGCACAAGAGAGCCCTTCAAGCGACTCACCGATACCGGGCTGCGGTTGAACATGTTGCACACCGCGTCGGCCATTCATTCGTTTTTGGTTGAAGAGGCCACCGAACTAAGCGGCGGCGAGCGCGTGATGTTGATTCTCGAAAAAGAAGACAAATTGGAAGAGGCGGATTCCTTCCTCCCGCGCGGGGAAGACGCCCAAACCGTCCTCGCTTCAATCGAACCTTTCCTCGCCCGCGCCCGCATCTCGCGGACCGTGGAACTGATTCTGCCCCTACAAGATGACTCTACCCGACAACTGACCCCGAATCAAAAATCGCAAATCGGAAATCGTAAATCGCAAATCGTGGCGCCTCTCATCGCGCAAAACCAAATCCTCGGATACCTGTATGCCGACATGGACTCGCTCTACGGCGCGTTCACAGAAACGGATCGCGACATGCTCGGTATGCTGGCGAATCAGGCCGCCGTCAGCCTGGAAAATGTTAATTGGGCGCAGGGACTCGAGCAAAAGGTCGGGGAACGAACCGCGGAACTTAATTCCCGCGTGGAGGAACTTGCGATCATCAACAGCGTACAGGCCGGTTTGGCCGCCCAACTCGACATCCAGGCAATCTATGAACTCATTGGCGAGCAATTGCGCGGCTTGTTCGACTCGCAGGCCATTTCCATCGTATCCTTTGACGTAAAAAAGGGCACGCGCCACTACCATTACCTGCTCGAGCAGGGACAGCGGCACGAAATTCCCGATGCCGCGATGCCCCCGCTCTCCCGTTTTATGATCGAAAACAAACGGCCGATCATGATCAATGAAAATTTCAAGGAACGGCTGGCCGCCATAGGGATTCCATCGACGACCCTGCCGGGCACCAAACCAACCCGGTCCCTGCTGCGTGTGCCAATCCTCGTCGATGACGAAGTGCGCGGTGCGATCGGCCTCGATAACGTCGATCGCGAAAATGCCTTTAGCCATACCGATATGCGCCTTCTCACCACTCTTGCCGGAAGCATGAGCGTGGCGCTGGAGAATGCGCGACTCTTTCAAGAGATCGAAGAGGCCCGCAAAGCCGCAGACGCTGCCAGCGCGGCCAAGAGCGCGTTCCTTGCCAACATGAGCCACGAACTGCG
>JACPVD010000035.1 GCA_016191895.1 Chloroflexota bacterium
GCTCTTCTAACCCCCAACCCCGCCCCATCCGGCAATGACATCTTCGCCCCATCGAATTTTAACCCAACATACGGATCATTCTTGATCAGCAACGGCCCGTCCAAATCGGCATAATCGCAAAGCGGAGCGAGGTGCGCCGCCGCCGTCACCCCCACCGACGACTCGACCATGCAACTCAACATAATTTGCATATCATGCGCTCGCGCCGTGTGGATCATCCGCAGGGCTTCGCGAATCCCCTCGCTTTTCATCGTCTTCACCACCACGCCGTCCACCGCGCCGGCGAGTTTTGCAGCGTCATGCGAGTTCTTCGCCGTTTCATCGGCAAAGATGGGAATGCGAATCCTTTGTTCACGCAATTTACTCTTCAACCAAAAGAATCCATCCACATCGTCCACCGCCAAAGGTTGTTCGATGAATTCCAGATCATACTCCGCCAAACGCGGGATGATTTGCAAAGCGCGTTCCCGACTCCAGCCCGCGTTCGCATCGACTCTTAACTTTGCGCTGGTCGCGCCGCGAATAGCCTTGACCATCTCCTCATCCTTTTCGCTCCCCAGTTTGATCTTCAATATCGGATGTCTCGATTCCTTTGCCTTCTCAGCCATGATCTCAGGCTCATCCATACCGATGGTAAATGAAGTCAGCGGCAAATTATCTGGATTCAACCCGAACAATTTATACAAAGGCTGGCCGAGTTTCTTTCCCCACAGGTCATGCAAGGCTTCGTCGATGGCCGACCTCGCCGCGCGCGAACCCGCGGGCCGCCGCGCCAGCACATTGTCCATGTCAAACGGGTCATCGCCGAGATCAGGCACAGACTTTAAATATTCGATGATTCCCTCCTGTGTCTCGCCGTAATACGGCACAGCCGCCGCCTCCCCCACCCCGTCATCGAGATGTACCAGCACATTAAAGCGCTGGTCGCTCGCCCCATGCGCCACGCGAAAGGTCGTTTTCAAATCAAGCGTAATCGGTTCCCAATGTAATTTCATATCCCATTCCAACCCGGTTGTCTCGATACGTTCCGCCCACAATCCGCGGAACTACTCGACCACCATGAAAATAAAAACAGCGTTCTTTCGCAATGCTATCACAAATCGTGTAAAATCATCGCATGACCACAGACATCCAAAACAAACTCAACGATCTTGCCTCGCAATACGACAAGCGCGTCTCCGTTTTCGATATCGAGATCACCGCCTTAAACGGCGACACCATCTCCCTGAGCGGGCGCGTCCTCAACCAGTCACAACTGGACGACCTGCACCGCTTCCTCCCCGACCTGAATCTGGATACCGCTTCGATCAACATTCTCGAACGCCCCGGCCTTCCCCGCCTGCGCGTCAACACAAACTTAACCGGACTCTACGAAAAGCCGACCTTCTACATGCCGCTATCCAGCGAACTATATTACGGGACCGAATTGGAAATCCTCGAAGAAAAAGACCGCTGGGCCTTCACCCGTCAACCCGACGGATACCTCGGCTGGGCATACAAACCGTATCTCACATCCGAATCCCTGCCGCAGGAAACGCATATCGTCATCGACCCGGTCATCGAAGCGCGGCTGGACTCCAGTTTCAACAGCGGAGTCGTCACCCGAATCGTCAGCGGCACGGGAGTCACTGTCAAGGAAACGCGGGGCAAATGGTCGCATGTCACAGCCCATCGATCGGGCTGGGTTCCAAACGACGCATTACGCGCCGTCAACGATCTCCCCCGCTCCACCGAAGCCCGGCGCAATACCCTCGTCGAGGATTCGGAGCGCATGATCGGAGTCCCATATCTTTGGGGAGGCACAAGCGGCAACGGAATCGACTGCTCCGGGTTCGCGCGCCTGCTCCACCGCTGGATCGGAATCGACATCCCGCGCGATGCCGACATGCAATCGGCGGCGGCAAAACGAGTCGAGCCTCCGTTCGAGATCGGCGACCTGTTCTTCTTCGGCGAAGGCGATGAAGATCGTCATGTGACGCACGTCGGCATCAGCCTCGGCGGCTGGAAGATGATCCATTCGTCACGCATGCGCAATGGCGTGTATATCGACGACGCGCAAAGCGAAGACTACCTGCGCAAAATCTACATGCATGCGGGATCGTTCCTAAGATAGACGATGAAATCCTACCGCAAAGAACTCTGGTTCAACCTCCCCACCCGACGCGGATTTGTGAACATTACCCCGCAGGTGGACGCATGCCTGCGCGAAAGCGGAATCAAAGAAGGGCTGGTTTTATGCAGCGCCATGCACATCACCGCCTCCGTCTTCATCAACGACGACGAAAGCGGCCTGCATCACGATTACGAACAATGGCTGGAAAAACTCGCCCCGCACGAACCGGTGAGTCAATACCGGCATAACGACACCGGCGAAGACAACGCCGACGCGCACATGAAACGCCAGGTCATGGGGCGCGAAGTGGTGGTTGCGGTGACGAACGGCCAGCTCGATTTTGGAACGTGGGAGCAGATCTTCTATGGCGAATTCGACGGCAGGCGTAAAAAGCGGGTGTTGGTGAAGATCATCGGGGAGTAATCATGACAGCCACTGAAATCATCCTTTCACATTTCGAGAAGATATCCGCCATCCCGCGTGGATCGGGGAATGAAGCGGCTCTTCGTCAATGGCTTGCCGAATGGGCGGGATCGCATGGCTTTGCAAACAGGAAAGACAACGCCGGAAATCTTGCGGTGCATGTCCCTGCAAGCGCGGACCGTCAAAACGCCCATCCATTGATTCTTCAAGCGCACATGGATATGGTCTGCCAAAAGGCCAACGATTCGCCTCACGATTTTACCCGCGACCCGATTCGCAACATCCGTCACGACGACTGGCTCAAAGCCGATAAAACCACCCTCGGCGCCGACAACGGAATCGCCATCGCCATCATGCTCGCACTGGCCGAAGATAAAACCATCGACCGCCCACCGCTGGAATTGCTGTTCACAGTTGAGGAGGAAACCGGCCTCATCGGCGCGGACAACCTCGACCCGTCCCTGCTGACCGGCAAAAGGATGATCAATCTCGATTCCGAAGAGGATGGTCACTTCACGGTCGGATGCTCAGGCGGGGGAACCCTCTACATCACACTACCCGTCAACTGGATCACGCCTGCAAAGAATCAAGATGCTTTCGAAATCAAAGTCGGCGGACTGATGGGCGGCCACTCCGGCGGCGATATTCACAGGCATCGCGCAAACGCAAACAAACTCATGGCGCGCCTGCTGGATGAAGTCATTCGCAATATTCCCATTCAACTTGTTACATTCAAAGGCGGCACGGTGCGCAATGCCATCCCGCGAACAGCCGAAGCCGTCATTCTCTGCCCGGCAGGGACGCACGATCAACTTTCCGAAATCATCCATTCGCAGGAAAAGATTTTTCAAAGCGAATTCAAAAGCGTCGAACGCAGTCTCGCAATAACGTTCGCTGAAAAACAAAACAAAGCCGCAAAAGCAATCAACGCGCAGGACGCGCAAAAATGCGTTCAATTCATCATGGCATTGCCAAACGGAGTCGACGAAATGTCGGTGGATGCGGAGGGGAGCGTGGAAACATCCAACAATGTCGGAATCACCGAATTGCGCGAGGATGGATTTTATGTGGTATCGAGTCAGCGCAGCGCGGTGGCATCGCGCCTGGAAGACATCACCCGCCGCGCCGAATCGATCTGCGCATTCGCCGGCGCGTCGTGGGAACGCTCAGCCATGTCAAAGCCCTGGATGCCAAACATCGACTCGCCTCTTTTAATAAAATGCGTCGAGGTTTACGAATCGCTCCATCAGCAAAAGCCAAAAATCGAAGTGGTGCATGGCGGGCTCGAATGCGGCATCCTCAGCGACCGCTGTAACGGCATCGACTCGGTCTCGCTCGGCCCGACCATCGTCAACGCGCATTCGCCGGACGAAGCGTTGCATATTCCGTCCCTGTCCAACACGTGGACTTTTTTGACGGCGTTGCTGCGCGCAATATAAATCGATATGTGGGGTGTTGTGAGCGCGCTTCGCGCGCTCACAACACCCCACACCCCTTTAAGGAGAACCATGCGCTTGCAAGGAAAAATAATCGCCACGTTATGGAATACCGTCTTCGTCAAAGGAAAGCGGCTGGAGTTTCATCGTCCCCGGAATTGGGATGTTCAACAGGCGAAGGATCGTCGGCGCGATTTGCAAATGCGACATTGAGTCATCGGCCCGCCCGCGTCCCTGACCATTCGGGCGAATCGCAAAGAACGGAACCTCCCTCTGCTCCGGTGCCGCGCCGCCATGATTGCCGTCCTTGTTGATTCCATGATCGCCCGTGACGAAGATCGTATAACCCAGCCCAAGCCATTCGACAATCAGCGGCGCAAGGTACGAGTCCTGGCTGGTGGCGTTGTTGCGATACTGCTTCGAATCGGCGCCAAAGGTTTCGCCCAGATAGTCCATACCCATCGGGTGAAGTAAAAGATAATCGGGGGAAAATTTCCGCACAAGCGACGCCGCGACGCGAATCAATTCGATATCGGGATATTCATCCTCGGTATAAAAACGCCCATGCTGGATATTAAACGACTCGTCGTCCACATCCCTGTCGTTAATGGGATTGTATGGAGCGCGGTTGTACAACTCTGAATACCAGTAATACGCCGCCGCAGCGGTGATTTTCCCCGCATTTTTTGCCAGTTGAAAGATATTGGGTTTGTTCGATAACCGCGCAACCGAATTTGCCACAATGCCATGCTCGCTCGAAGGCAACCCCGTGTGAATCGTCTCGTACATCGGGCGCGACATGCTCGGCAATTCTCCAATGATCTTGTAGAGAGTCGCCTTTCGGCTTTCGACAAGGTGCATCAAAAACCCCATATTATCCACGGCGACATCGTATCGCAGGGCGTCCGACAGGACGAGAATTACTTTGCTCATGGTCGTTGATTGTTTGCGTAGGGCGCGCTCTCCTACGCGCCCGTCGGCGTAAGACGCTTCGCGCGCCGACTATTCATCCAGCACCAGCACCGCCTCCTTCGAGCAGGTGACCCAATCCCGGTCGCCGATCTTCGGCAATTCGAGAAACGGATTGTTGAAGGTGTCCATGTTGAATTTCGTGCTGCCGATCGTCACCTGAATGCGCACAACCGAGCCGAGGAAGGTGATGTTCTCGATGACCGCGTCCACCACGTTGGCTTTTTTCTGCTCGGAAGCGAAACTCAAACGCTCGGGGCGGATGGCGACGCGAACCTTGTCGCCTTTCTTTCTATTTTTCAAATCCACCGCAGACTCGAATTGCACGCCGTCGATGGAGATAATACCGGCGGCCGGGTCCACCACTTCGGCAGAGGCGTTATTCAACGAGCCGACAAAATTCGCCACAAACACGGTGGTTGGGAAATTGTAAATCTCGAACGGAGTGCCCACCTGTTCCATCACACCGGTATTCATGACCACAATGCGATCCGAGATCGACAGGGCTTCCTCCTGGTCGTGCGTGACGAAAATGGCGGTAATTCCCAGAGTCTTTTGAATGGAACGAATCTCCGCGCGCAGTGAGACGCGGATTTTCGCATCCAATGCCGAAAGAGGCTCATCGAGCAAAAGCACCTGCGGACGAATGGCAAGCGCGCGCGCGAGGGAAACACGCTGCTGCTGCCCGCCCGATAATTGATAGGGGTATTTGTCGGCGTGTTTTTCGAGATTGATCAGGCCGATCATTTCGCCCACGCGCTGTTTGACGACCTCCTCCTGCTCCTTGCGAACCCGAAGCCCGAAACCAATGTTCTGCGCGACGGTCATGTTCGGAAACAAAGCATAAGATTGAAAGATCATGCCAACGTTCCGCTGGTTGGGGGCCTTGTCGGTGATATCCACGCCGTCGAGCGTGATTGTGCCGGAAGTGGGAGACTCAAACCCCGCCACCATGCGCAGGGTGGTCGTTTTCCCGCAGCCAGAGGGACCTAAAAACGAGACGAATTCCCCTTTGGCGATATCCAGGTTGAAACTATCCACCACAACCGTATCGCCAAACTGCTTTGTAATATTCGAGAGGGTTAAATAAGACATGAAATTCTCCGCCGATGGATATTAATGCGCGCCCGCGGCCTGCCCCTGGCTGCCCGATACCAGTTGGAGCAGCCCCATGGCAAGCCATGTAAGTAAAAAACTGACAAAGGAAAGCGCGGCCGGCTCGTATGCGCGGTGCTGTCCCAGCAGGAAAAGATACGGCCCAAAGGCGTTCACGCCAAGAAACGAGGCGAGGGTCACCTCTCCGACGACAATGGCGAACGTAAGCAATGCGCCGCTCAACAACGCCGCGCGAATGTTCGGGAGGATGACCCTGCCAACGATCACGAACCAGTTTGCACCGAGGCTTTGAGCCGCTTCCGTCAGCGTGCGAATATCCACGGTGCGCATGCCGGTATCCACCGAGCGATACATGTACGGCATGGCAAGCACCATATATCCGGCCACGATCAGGATGTTTGTGCCCATCTTGAAATTCGTGAGCGGTTGTAACAATTGAATATCTGTAAACGGCACATTGAAAGGCGAACTATAGATGCGAATCAATCCAAAGACAAGGATGATCGCGGGGACGACGAACGGCATCAACGTGATGAATTCGACAATACGGCGGGCTTCCGGCAGGCGCAGGCGAATCCAATAGGCGGTGGGAACGATCAACAGGATGCTGAAAAAGATCGTCGCAAGCGCAAGAATATTGGAATAGATGAACGTATCCCAAAATCGGTTGTCGCTGAACGATCTTTGATATGCTTTAAGCGGGTTTGCCGGGTCCCAGGTCAGCGAGAATTCAAAGGTTGCAAAAAGGGGCAAAATGAAATACAACGCGCCAATGATGAACCAGAACCAACTCCAAAACGGCAAGCGCTTCAAACGGGAAAGGGATTTCATTTCAGCCACCTTTCCGTCTTTGCCTGAAGCCACGAATAACC
>JACPVD010000036.1 GCA_016191895.1 Chloroflexota bacterium
AAGTTTGCGGCAATATTTGATCGCGCCCGCAATGGCTGAGCCCGACGAACCTCCCGCAAAAATTCCCTCCTGCCGAACCAGTTGACGCGCCCAC
Source organism: Chloroflexota bacterium (assembly GCA_016191895.1). Classification (GTDB taxonomy): domain Bacteria; phylum Chloroflexota; class Anaerolineae; order Anaerolineales; family Villigracilaceae; genus Villigracilis. The sequence continues at coordinate 95 of JACPVD010000036.1, forward strand.
AAAAACGACTCGCGATCACCCGCGCGTTCGATGGCATCCACATAATTGATATCCATCGTGGATGGCAAAAAGTCTTCGCCGATGCCTTCCACTTTATAGGTCTTGGGGTATGCGCCCGGAGGAATGATTCCCTTGTTCTGCCAAATTTCAGTAAGGATCGAGCCTTCGATATCCACGCCCACGATCGTGATGTTCGGATTCCTGGATTTGAGATACCGCCCCACGCCGGTGATCGTGCCGCCTGTGCCGATGCCGATGATGACATCGGTCAACTTGCCATCGGTCTGTTCCCACAACTCGGGGCCGGTGCTGATCTCATGCGTTTTCGGGTTATCGGGGTTATGATATTGATTCGCAAGAATGGCGTTCGGGGTTTCGCGCGCGAATTTCTTTGCCACTTCATAATACGAGCGCGGATCGTCCGGGCCAACTGCCGTCGGCGTGATAACGACCTTTGCGCCATACGCCCGCAGCAACAAAATCTTTTCATTGCTCATCTTGTCGGGCATGACAAAGATGGTCTTGTAGCCTTTGAGCGCCGCCGCAATCGCAAGCCCTACACCGGTATTACCAGATGTCGCTTCCACAATCGTGCCGCCAGGCTTGATCTCGCCGCGTTTCTCGGCCTGTTCGATAATATTCGCCCCTACCCGATCCTTGACCGAACCGCCGGGATTCATAAATTCCAACTTTGCATACAGCGGCACGGGCAGGTCTTTTCCAATCCGTTCCAGCTTTACAAGCGGCGTATTGCCCATCGCCCCAAGCACATTATTGAAAACGCGTTTTTCCTTCGATTCAGGTAATCCTGTCACGGTAGTCGCTCCTTTGGTTGGAGGTATTTTACCTCACAGACGGAGTCCAAAGTTCCCAGACTTTGGGCGGTATATTCGAGAGATAGAATCTTGCATCTCGTTGACAAAAAAAAGGATAAAATCCGGTACAATTCGCTTGAGATGTTAACGAAAGGAGCCCCCATGCCCGAATCAGAATCTGAGAGATTGAAGCGTCTGCGCGAAAAGCAGTTAACCACCCGCGACCCGCTGGCGCATGAGCGTAAATTCCAACGCAACAGCTCGGTCAAGGAAAAGAGGATGCAAAAACCCATCTCGCTGAAGGAGGACTTGGGCAAGATACCCTACTCTGTCAAACTCCCCATCCTTGTTTTCATGCTCGGCGTCATTGGGACGATCATCTTCTCCAGCCTATGGGTCTCGCCTTACTCGTTGTACGTCGGCGCCGGCGCAACCGTCGTCGCCATTATCTTTAGCGTGGTCTTTGGCAACGCCCTCGACCTGCGCGACGATATCAAGAAGCACTTGAAGTAAGAGAGCGTTTCTTAAGTTCAATTCGCACCCAAGAAATTGGGGTGTGGGGTGTTTTGAGCGCGCTTCGCGCGCTCAAAAGAAATTTCCTTTAGAATCACTCTTCCTCTGTTGGGTGATCCACTTCCCCGTTCATGAAGCCATCGGGGTTTTCCAGAAAAACCCGCAGACAGGCGCGGGTGCAAAAATAAACCCGTTCGCCGTGATACTCCGCGCTGGGATATTTTTCCGGGTCCGTTAGCGCGCCGCCGCACACAGATTCTATGATGTTCGCTTGTTCGTCCATGCGACAATTATAAACGGCCAGGGGGTGGAGTGGTTTATAATCCTTCCCCTATGAACTTCTTGATCACCGGAGCCGCGGGATTCCTCGGCTCTTCACTTGCCAACCAGCTTGCCCGCGAGGGACATCAGGTCCGCGGGCTGGACGATCTCTCCACAGGCGACCCGCAGGCGCTGGCGCCCGATGTCCACTTTACGCGCGGGGATGTGAACGACCGTCCCAAGTTGTGGACGTTGCTTCAGGAAGTGGATGTGGTCTATCATCTTGCGGCGCGCGTCTCGGTTCCCGAATCAATTCTATATCCACGCGACTATAACGCAGTCAACGTCGGCGGGACGGTGGCGCTCATGGAAGCGATTCGCGACGTGGGAGTCAAACGCGTCGTTCTTGCTTCGTCCGGGGCTGTCTACGGCGACTTGGGAGAGTCTACACTGATAGAGTCTGCCACACCGAATCCGCGCTCGCCGTATGCCGTTTCCAAATTATCGGCGGAGTATTACGTTCGCACAATTGGGACATTGTGGAAAATCGAAACCGTCAGCCTGCGGATTTTCAACGCCTACGGCCCCGGCCAACACCTGCCTCCATCTCATCCCCCTGTTGTGCCGCATTATCTCCGTCAGGCGCTTCGCGGCGGGACGTTGGTCGCGCACGGCGACGGAAACCAAACCCGCGATTACATTTATGTGGACGACGTGGTCAGCGCCATGGTGGCGGCATCCACTGCGCCAAATATCAACAACCTTGTCATCAATGTCGGCTCAGGGACAGAGACCGCCGTCCGCGACCTTGTGCGCATGGTGCTGGATGTGACAAACAGCAAAGCCAACGTGATCTACAACGCCCAAACCTCCGGCGGCGCCTCGCGCATGAAAGCAGACCCGAATCTTGCAAAGGAGAAACTCCGCTTCCAGCCTTCGATCAAACTGGAGGATGGATTGCGATTGACTTTGCAACGGGACGCAAGGTTTAAGTAGACCAAAAGCCTTAACCGCAGAGACCGCAATCTCTGTGCTCTCTGTGAACTCTATGGTTAAATCTTTTTTATCCCCGCTCCCCGTAAAATTTTACAACCGCCCCACGTTGACCGTTGCCCGCGAACTGCTGGGCGCGCGATTGGTGTATATTTCACGCGGCATTAAACTGGTCGGGTTGATTTCGGAGACCGAGGCATATATCGGCGAGGAAGATCTTGCCTGCCACGCCAAAGCCGGGCGGACGAGTCGCACCGATCCCATGTATGGGCCGCCGGGGCGGGCGTACATCTACTTCACCTACGGCAACCACTGGATGTTGAATGTCGTGACCGAGAAGGAAGGCTTCCCTGCGGCGGTATTGATCCGTGCCATCCAACCGATTGAGGGCGTCGAGGTGATGATGAAGCGCCGCCAGGGGCGGGATACGCTGGGTCCCGGGAAACTGACGCAGGCGCTGGGAATCACCAAAAGGGAGAACTATGCCCGTTTGACGGAACCAACTTCCGGGTTAAGAATCGAAGCGGGGGTTAACGTCCCAGATAAAAGCGTGACGATTGGCCCTCGCGTGGGTTTAAACAAAACGCCGGAGCCGTGGTTATCCAGTCCCTGGCGATTTTTAGTCGAGGAACAAATACAAGGAGAGTGACATGGGTCTACTGGAAAAGAAAAACGCATTGGTCTTCGGCCTTGCAAATGACAAGTCGATCGCGTGGGGAATCACGCAGGCGTTTCATCGGGAAGGCGCAAACATCGGAATCAGCTACGCCGGCGAGATGCTCGAGCGGCGCGTGAAGCCGCTGGCCGAACAGGTGGATTGCAAATGGGTGGAGGAATGCGACATTACAAAAGACGAGGACATCGCCGCAACCGTCGAAAAAGCCGCAAAACATTTTGGCAAGATCGATGTGCTGGTTCATTCGATTGCGTATGCGGGGCGGGAAGAATTAAGCAAACCCTTTTACGAGACCAGCCGCGATGGATTCAAAACGGCGATGGAAATCAGCGTATTCTCGCTCGTTGCCCTGTCCAACGCCTTCCTGCCCCTCTTCAACCCCGGCGCGTCGATCATGAGCATGACCTATTACGGCTCGGTTAAAGTTGCGCCACACTACAACGTGATGGGCGTGGCAAAAGCCGCGCTGGAATCTTCGACGCGTTACCTGGCGCACGATCTCGGCCCGCAAAAGATTCGCGTTAATGCGATCTCGGCGGGCCCGATCCGCACGCTTGCGGCGGCGGGCGTGGGCGGATTCCGCGATATGTACAAACACTTCGCAGACATGGCCCCCATGCGCGAGAATGTGACCATCGAGGATGTGGGCAACTCGGCGGTTTTCCTTGCGTCCGACTTGTCGTCACACATCACCGGCGAAGTTTTGTACGTCGATTCGGGCTTCAATATCATGGGCGTGCAGTTGGGGATGAAGGAAGAGAAGGGGGAAGGGTAGTGAGTAGTTATCAGTAAACAGGGAAACAAGTAGACACGTGAACCAAAGGCGCGGTATACGGTTTTCTCAAAGTAGGTTGACAAAAATGAAAAATGTCGCCCTGAGCGTAGCGAAGGGCCTCTACAACGGCTAAGAGACTCTTCGGTCGCAACGAACACGTTCCCCAGAGCGACACAAATCGGACTTTGAGAAAGCCGAAGGCGCGGTATGCTATGCAACGCCGCCCTTTTGTTTTAAAGGTAAAATAGGCTGAGGTATGAAAATCCAAATCTATCCACACACTTCAACGCGCCGAAGAACGAGGCGCAGATTTAGCAGAAATTCAAATCGTTCTTGAACAAGGAACAGAAATCCCCGCCAGAGGAAATAGAAAAGCAAAGGCGAAGGTCTTCACGTTCAAAAGGGAACGGCTTGGAAAATATTACGAGGAAAAGCGCGTCGAGGTCATTTATGTAAGAGGAAGAGAATGTAATGATTACTGTTACCGTTTATGTTTTTTACGGAGAATGGAAAACCTGACATGCAAATAATCTACAATCCAAAATCCGATATCTTATACATCCGTCTTGACGAAACAAAGCAGGATGTAGTTAATCAGCGCGTGTCTGAAGATGTGGTGCTCGATATGGGCGGCGAAAGCCACATTGTCGGTATAGAGATCATGGACGCTTCCCTGCGACTCAACTTGAAAAACATCTTTCCTGTGGAGTTTCAGATCGCCGCGGGAGCAAACGCATAATGTTCAAACGCAATACCACCCCCGCTGAAACATCGCAACCCGTTCAAGCCGTGGAGCGCATTACGTCGGTGCTGGGCACGGGCTTGATCTGGCATGGTTCGATCAACGGCTCCGGCGGCGTGCGCATCGAAGGCGCGTTCGAAGGCGAGATCGCCCTGCGCGGCATGCTTGTCGTTGGCGAGACCGGGCGCGTCACCTGCCAGAACGTCCGCGCAAACACTGTTATCGTGGCGGGCGCGGTTAAGGGAAACATCACCACGCAAAAACTGGAAATCCGCGCTTCGGGCCGCGTGTGGGGAGACGTGGTCACAACCGCATTTGTAACTGAAGAGGGCTCCTTCCTTCGCGGCCAGATTCGGATGGAAGAAACGGTCGAACTGGAACTGGAGCCTGCTCCTGAATCCACGCCTTCGGAGGCCGCCCAGGCCGAGTCCATCGCCGCGATGCCAATCGTTGTCCCCGAACCCCCCCCCCCTCCTGTGGATGCCACACAGAAGATCATGCGCAAGAAAAAGAAAAGCGAATCGACATAGTATGGAGTGCGTCGCACTCTCTTGCTCCCATGAAATACCGCGACCTCAAAGTTCAAACCCAGCGCGAGTTCCCCAACAACGCGCGGACACCGGGCTTTGGCTGGCTTGTCCGCGCGGGGTATTTAACACGTGAAAACGAATTATTGCCGCTGGGTCAACAGGCAATTGCGCGTTTAGAAAAATTATCCACAGACCCGTCTTTCCTCTTTCATCTTTCATTGCCTTTGTATAAGAATGAAAGCGAAATCTACTTTCCACTTTCAACTGGCAACGCGGAAATCATCCATTGCGAGTCGTGCAAATATACCGAACGACTCGAACTGGCTCAATTCAAAAAGACGCCGCTTCCACGCGAGGACGAACTTCCACTCGAAAAGGTCTTTACCCCGGATTGCAACACCATCGAGTCGTTGGCAAATTTTCTGGGCGTTCCAAAAGAAAAAACCGCCAAGGCATTGATGTTCACCCGCGTATCGGACGGTCGATTCGTCTTCGTCGTTGTGCGCGGAGATATGATCCTGAGCGAGACGAAACTGCGGAACGCCGTCGGGGAGATAAAACTTGCAGATTCGGAATCAATTCGCAGGTCGGGCGCGGAGGCGGGGTTTGCGTCGCCGATTGGGCTAAAGGAAGCACTGATCGTCGTCGACGATTTGATTCCGCAATCGCAAAATCTTGTGGCGGGGGCAAACGAGGCGGGCTATCATTTACTGAACACAAACTGCGGGCGAGATTATTCTCCCGAGATCGTTGCTGATCTGGTTCAAGCAAAAACAGGCGACGCTTGTGCGAACTGTTCGAATCCGCTTTCCACACGTACCACTCTCAATCTGGCTACGCGCTCGGCATTTCATTTCGAGAATATCCTGCTCGCCCTTGCGGAGACTCATCACGATGACAAGGGACTGACCTTCCCCAAATCCGCCGCGCCTTTCGATGTGTATCTGATGCATCTCCCCGGTAAAACGATCAACACGTTGGAGAAGGCAGAAGAAATTTATACTCAACTGCAAAGCGCTGGCATTTCTGTTTTATTCGATGACCGCGACGAACGCGCCGGGGTCAAATTCAACGACGCAGATCTGATCGGCTGTCCGGTCCGCGTGACGGTGGGGGAAAAGAATCTCAAGGATGGGAATGTGGAGATAAAGGCGAGAACGGCGCAACAAGGCGAACTTGTAAATGTGGAAAGGATCGTTTCCGCTCTTGAAGCAATAAAGTGAACAGTTATCAGCCGGTGGTTCTAAAGTAAAATAGGATGGCAAGGAGCAACTCATGGAAATAACCATATCCATGGTTGCGATCATCGTGCAAAAGCAATCGCCGAGTTCAACACAATTCATTGCATCGGCACGCTTGGCTTATTGTTGCTCGCAAAGTAAAACGAGGAAATAGAAAGCCTTACGCCTTACGTTGAAAAGCTGCGTTCATCATTCCTGCATTTCAATGACAATTTGCTTGATAGGGTATTAAAACTTGCAGGAGAATAAGAAACTCGTAAAATAACAGCAAAGTGGGTAATGGTAGAATACTTGTCATGACTCAAATAAAAATCCCCATGTCCTCCCCCGACCTGACCGATGCGGACCGTCAGGCTGTGATCGAAGTGATCAACACGCCCAACTTAAGCATGGGCAAGTGGACTCCCGCTTTCGAGAAAACTTTCTGCGACCTGACCGGCGTAAACCACGCAATTGCCGTCAACTCCGGCACGGCGGGACTGCATTTGTGCGTCCGTGCGGCGGGAATCGGCGCGGGAGATTTGGTCATCACCACACCGTTTTCGTTTGTAGCGTCGTCGAATGCGTTGTTGTTCGAAGGCGCGATTCCCGTATTTGTGGATATCGACCCGCGCACCGGGAATATCAACCCAGAACTGGTTGCGGATGCGGCGAAGAACATTGAGAAGTATCTGCCGCGTACTTTACGGAATACGCAATACGTAACACGTAAAGAATCATCATCCAAACTTAAGGCCATCCTCCCCGTTGACGTCTTCGGCCAGCCCGCCGACATGGATGCGATCAACGTGGTTGCGAAAGAGCATAGATTGAAAGTCATCGAAGATTCCTGTGAGGCGTTGGGCGCGACGTATAAAGGCAAACAGGCCGGCACGCTCGGCGACTTTGGCGTGTTTGCGTTTTACCCGAACAAACAGATAACCACCGGCGAAGGCGGTGTCATCATCACAAACGACGATGAGGCGGCACATTTTATGCGGGCCTTGCGCAATCAGGGACGCGCCCCCGGCGATACCTGGCTTCAACATACGCATCTCGGCTACAACTATCGCATCGACGAAATGTCCGCGGCGATGGGCGCGTCGCAAATGTCGCGGCTGGATTCGATTCTTTCGAAACGGGAACAGGTGGCGGCGTGGTACGAGTCGCGGCTGGCTGAAATCCCCGGGGTCGAAGTTCCGTTCATCGAATCCTTTACAACACGCATGTCATGGTTCGTCTATGTGATTCGCTTCGACAAAAAAATCAACCGAGACGACATGGCAAAGCGGCTCGACGCGCGGGGAATTCCCGTGCGACCCTACTTTTTGCCGATCCATCTGCAACCATACATGGTCGAAAAATTCGGCTGGCACGAAGGCGACTTTCCCGTGACCGAAGACCTCGGCAAACGCGGGCTTGCGATTCCATTCAGCGGCGTAATGACGGAGGAGCAGGTTGATTACGTGTGCAGCATTATCCGCGAGGAAACAATTACGTAATGCGTAATTTATCTTCACCATGAACGTCGGACATTTTCCCCCACCCAAACAACGCGGTCTGATCATTCACGGCGTATTGATTCTTACACTGGCCGTCATTGCCGTCGCCGGATTCATCAACCTCACAAGCGCGGAGGTCGGACCCGTGTTCTTGATCTCGTTATTGATCGCGCTGGCATCGTTCATCCCAATTCCGTTTTTAATATACCGCGCCTACTCCCTGTTCAACGCGGACTATCATCTCGACCGCGACAGCCTTGCGCTTAAATGGGGTTTGCGCGTGGAAGATATTCCCCTCACCGATATCGAATTCATCCGCTCGGCAGACGACCTGACGACTCCGCTTTCCCTGCCGCTGTTTCCCATCCCAGGCGGATTGCTCGGCATGCGCCGTCATCCCGATCTCGGCGCGGTGGAATTTCTCGCATCTGATTCCAAAAAACTTTTGCTCGTTGCAACGGCAAAGCGAATCTTTGTCATTTCGCCCGATAACCTCGCCGGGCTCACACAAACCTTCGCCCGCGCAACCGAATTGGGAAGCCTGACACCCGTTGAATCCAAATCGGTGTATCCATCATTTGTCGTCACGCAGGCATGGCAAAGCGGACTTGCGCGCTACTTCTGGCTGACCACGCTCCTGCTCAATTTGGGTTTGTTCATATGGGCAAGTCTTATCATTCCCTCAACTCAAAATATAGCGCTTGATCCGCAATTTGCGGGAGGCGCGCCCGCCACCATGCCATCGTCGCAACTCATTATCTTTCCCGTTGCCAGTTTGTTACTTGCAATGGCAGGTTGGATCGCAGGTTTATATTTTTACCGCTGGGAAAGGGAACGTCCCCTGGCATTCATTGTCTGGGGTTCGGGCATGGTCACAGGCGTTTTATTTTTGCTGGCTGTATTTTTTATTGTCGCAACGCCGGTGTAGAAAGCAAACAAGTAATCAGGCAAGCAAGTAGACAGGTATCACGTTTCATGCAATTATTATTTGGGTTTCTCATCGCCCTTCTTATCGCCTTCGCGGCATATAAAGCCCGCAGCCTCAACAAAAGCGGAGCCATCGCCGCCACGTTCACAGGCACGGTCATCTTCGGCATCGGCGGATGGGAATGGGCGATTGTCCTGCTCACATTTTTCATCGCGTCCTCGGCATTGGGCCGCGCCTTCAAAAAGCGCAAACAGGGTCTCGACGAAAAATGTTCCAAAGGCCACGAGCGCGACGCGGGCCAGGTCTTTGGCAACGGCGGAATCGCAACGGTTTTTGCCGCGCTGTATTTTTTCTTTCCCAACGAACTCTGGCCGTGGCTGGGCTTCTCCGCCTCCCTCGCCGCCGTCAACGCCGACACGTGGGCAACAGAACTCGGCGTGCTGAATCCGAATCCGCCGCGCATGATTACCGACTTAAGAAAAGTTGTGGAAAAAGGAACCTCGGGCGGAATCTCATTAATCGGCACGATCGCCTCCTTGGCCGGGTCCGCCTTAATCGCCTTCCTCGCCTCCCTCTTGACCGATAACTGGTCGCTGTTTCTACCGGTTACGTTCTCCGGGTTGGCCGGTTCCCTCTTCGACTCGCTCCTCGGCGGAACCGTCCAAGCCATGTACTTCTGTCTCAAAGACAATAAAGAGACCGAGAAACATCCCCTCCATACCTGCGGCACAAAAACCACCCACATTCGCGGCTGGACATGGCTCAGCAATGACTGGGTCAACTTCGCATGCGGCATCTTCGGGGTGATCGTGGCATTTTTGACTTTCTTCATCCTTCATAACTCATCCTTCATAATTCCATGACACCTTCCCCCATCCTCGTCACCGGCGCGCACGGATTTGTCGCCATTCACGTCGTCATCCAACTGCTTCAACAGGGATACCGCGTCCGCGGCACCATGCGGAACTTGAGCCGCGAGCCTGAACTGCGGGACACGCTCTCGAAGTATGCGCAGATAATTGATCGGCTTGAGATTCTCCCCGCAGATTTGGAACAGGACACGGGTTGGAATGAAGCGATGAGCGGCGTCGAATATGTCCTGCATATTGCGTCACCGTTTCCATTGAGTGAACCCAAACACGAAGACGAACTCATCGTACCCGCTGTGCAGGGAACACTGCGAGTCCTGAAAGCCGCGCATAATGCAGGCGTAAAGCGCGTGATGCAGGTTTCATCGAACGCCGCTATTTCGGCGGGGCATAACGGCGAGAATCGAACCTTCACCGAAAAAGACTGGTCGGATCTAAGCGGGGATATCGGCGCGTATTCCAAGAGCAAAACCCTCGCCGAACGCGCCGCATGGGATTTTATTAACGGCGAAGAAAATACAAACAAGATGGAACTCGCCGTTATCAACCCGCCGCTCATTTTGGGTCCTGTGCCAAACAAGGATGTGCGCACATCGATTGAACTCATCCGCACTCTCATGCTGGGACAAGTCCCCGGCGTGGCGCGAATCAAAATGGGACTCGTGGATGTGCGCGATGTGGCACTGGCGATCATCCTTGCGATGAAAACGCCCGAAGCCGCAGGTGAGCGTTTTCTTGTTGCGGCGGATCAATCCATGTGGGTGAAAGACATCGCCGATCTATTGCATAAAAACTACGCGTCACGCGGATACAAAATCAACCGGCTGCAATTTCCCAAATTTCTTGTGCGGGTGATCGCCCTCTTCGATGTAAAAGTTGCCGCCGTCGTCAAAGGCATCGATTGGGATTACGAACTCTCGAACGAAAAGGCAAAGCGCATCCTCAAGTGGACTCCACATACAGCAGAAGAGTCTGTGCTTGCGATGGCGGATAGTTTGATCGAACAGGGTGTGATCTAATGCAAAAGAGACTCCCATCTCTCACCATCCTCCTTGGCAATATCATCGTCTTTGCAGGTCTTGCATTGCTTGCTTACCTCGGCTTCTACAACCGCTACTGGGCCGACGATTGGTGCTACAGCGCCGACGCCGGGCAACTTGGGACGATCCCCGCAACCCTGCAATACTTCGACACAGAAAAGACGGGCTACTCCTCCAACCGTTACTCGCTGACATTTTTCTCCGCGCTGACGGAAAATACGCTTGGCATGGTTGGCAATCAACTCGTCGCCACGCTCACAATTTCATTATGGCTCATCGGCCTTGTATGGGTCGGCTGGAATATCACCCGCCTCATCAAATCAATTCCACTTTTCATAATTCTATTCGCGGCATCGTTATTACTTTTCTATAATCTCTACATCTCCCCGCAGCGGTTTCAAATCCTATACTGGCGTTCGGGCGTACTGCCTTACAGCACCGCCATTATCTTCTGGCTGTTGCTTATGGGTTTCGTCACACAACAGATGGTGAGCAAAACACCCACCCAGCGGCTCAACTACATCGTCGCGCCGCTGGGGTTCATCGCGGCGGGTCTGGGTGAGATCAGTTGCGTCTTTATCTTTAGCGCAACATCCTTGTTCCTCTACGCAACATGGCGCGCAAGAAAACAAAACCAGCCATGGGCAATAAAATCATATCAAACGCTTTTCGTCGCATGGCTCTCGCTTCTTCTCGGCATGGTCGCGCTCATCGTCTCCCCCTCCAATGCCCGCGTCGCGGACATGGATGTCAAACGCGCCAACCCACTTCTCGTCCCGTTCGTTTCTCTCAAACACGCAATTGATTTTATTATTTTTTCTTTGAAGGATTTACCCTTGCCTCACGCGATCTTCATCGGGATGAATCTCAGCCTCGGCATTTTTCTCCCCACTGAAAACGCATCCCACCTGACCTCAAAACGGGTCGCTGTTCTACTGGCCTTCACCGCGCTGGCAACCTACCTGCTCATCACCGCCATTCAGGCTCCAAGCGCATACTTCTACAGTTCCATCCCCGATCCGCGCGGACAGTCGCTCGCGCGCTTCACATTGCTCCTCGGTCTCGCCGTCATGGCATGGATCGCGGGAATGTGGATTGCGGAAAACATAAAAGGTCAATGGCTTGTATTTGCTTCTGTCGCTGTAATGCTTGCGGGCTTTGCCTACACCACGAGAAGCATCACAAACATCTACAACGAACTCCCCGGCTTCATCTACCGCGCCCAAATCTGGGACGAACGCGACGAGATCATCAAAACCGAGAAAGCCAAAGGCAACATGCTGATCGAAGTCCCCGTGATCGACACCGGCCAGATTCACACCCGCGATATGTTCGGCTCCACCGGCAAAGGCTGGACACAATTTTCGCTCAACTGCGGCGCAAGGTATTACGGAGTTGATGGGTTGAAGGTGAAGCAGTAAAACTATCCCCTCCAAATCTTGAAATCCTTCAAACTCGACCCGCCCAAAAACTCACGCACAATGGAATTGGCGGGGATCAAGCCCACGTCCAATGGCAGGAACCATTCGAGGAAGGCAAGCAATCTCCGCGCTTCGATGTATTCCGGGGCGCGGTGTTGTACCTGCCGCAGAAGAGGTTCGGCGAGGGGCTTCAGCGCGGCGAGTTCAAACACCAATGCAGAATTGAACATCACATCGGCATTTTCCTGATACGGGAAGATGTGCCGCTTCTCGCCCCTGCGGAC
>JACPVD010000037.1 GCA_016191895.1 Chloroflexota bacterium
ATTTGTACTTCCAACTCAATCCTGCTGAACTCCGCCGCTCGATTGACAAAAAAACCGCCAAACTTTGGAAAATTTCTCGGTAACATTTCCCTTTGATGCAACGTTACCGTCATAGTAACATTTTATCGTGATGCATTACGAAACCTGAGAGGCTTTGAGAGCGGGGAAGATCCTGGATTTTTTAGGCTCTCTGGTATTTGGTGGGTCGCCCATTTTTCATCACGGAGTCCACAGAGAAAAACCTTTTAAAACCTCCGTGTTCACTGTGCCCTCTGTGGTAAAACGGGTTTTCCTCCACTTAATCCCGAAGAGCCATTTTTTAATTGACAACCCCGCCGCCGGTTGATATAAATGCAGCGTCCGCCGGATCAAGTTTATCGTTATTTACCAAAGGAGAATGAGATGAAACTTTCACCCCCTAAAACCGTCACCTACTGGGTTTCTGTCGCGATCGGCGTGCTCGGCTTCCTTGCACAGTTCGGTGTTCTAACCTTCCTGCCCATTTCGGGCTTTTGGCTTCTGGCAATCGCCTTCATCCTGCTTGCCTTGAGCCTCGTGATCAAGGGACTCTAAATTTTATCCACCGGCGGATGTCAAAACTCCCGGTCGCAAGACCGGGAGTTTTTTTTCATTGGATCGTTTATTTATTTACACGGCGGAAGGAACTGTACCGCCCTCTCCGATGTCCCGTTTTCGTTGACGGCTTCGATCTCATAGGTGACATTTTTATTGTAGGGCGCCGACGGGTCCTTGAAATTAAACTTCGTCGGTTTTAATTCCGCCATGCGGCTTCCGTCGCGGTAGATGCGGAATGCCGTCTCGCCACCGCCACTCGACCAGCTCAGCGTCACCGAGAATTTTTTCTGCGCCGAAAGACATTGCTGGTCGACGACGAAAAAGTTCAACGGAATGCCCGGCAGGGACGGCGCTTCGCCGATGGGCAGGGAACTGAAATCCTGGTTGGGCGTGGCGAGTTCATAAAAAATCCAGCATTCGCGCCCGGTATTGTTGACCACCTGCCACCATTCGTTGTCTTCGCTTTGTCCGACCACCGGCAGTTTGGTGCCTGAAGCGATCTGGTCGATTGTGTTGTAAAAAGTGCTGGGTCCGATGCGGCAATTGGAATTGCTTGTGAGCGTCAGTTCAGGCGGAAGCGACTGCGTGGCTGTCGGCGGGATGGGCGTGTCGGTCGGCTGGGGCGTCGCCGTATTCTCCACCACCACCACATAGGTCACGCCCGGGGTGGGCTGAGCCGGGTCTTCTCCGCTTCCGCCCGCCGCGCCAGGGACGTTACAGGCAAGGATAAAAATCAGAGATATGACAAATCCAAATGCGCGATCTCTTCTCGCTTTCATATAATTCTCCTCGAATAAGTTGGACGACTTCAGGTTATTATACTCTCGCAAATTGGAATTCAATTTATTGTAAAATAAACTTATGGATTGGTTCACAAACCCCAAATCGGGAGAAGCGAAAAGGCTGATCCCATCCCTTGCAGACGCCGCAAAACGCAGCCACGCCGCGCAGGATTTGATTCGACTCGGAGTCGACGCTGTCCCTGCCTTGATGGACGCGCTTCAGACCCAAGACTTGGGGCTGGTCGCCATCTATCAGCAGATTCTCGCCCGAATCCCCTCCGCCTCTCCCGAATTGCAAAAAGCGCTTCGTTCCGCGCATCCGCTCATCCGCGGACGGGCTGCAGAGGTATTCGCCATCAACAGGGATAAAAACGCCGTCCCCGTTTTGATCGAAGCCCTGCATGGCGAATTCTTTACCGTCCGTTCGCGCGCCGCGCTTGCGCTGGCAAACATCGGCGACGACCGCGCGATTCCCGAGTTGCTTCCCTTGTTGAAAGACCGCGAAGATGAAGTCCGCATTGCGGCGTGTGTCGCGCTGGGGAAATTCAAAGACCCCTCCACCTTCGATGAACTCGCCAATGTGGCGCTCGACGATCAAAAAATAGAAGCGCGGCAGGCAGCGGTCAAAGCCCTGGGTGATTCGCTCAACCCCGCCGCGATCCCCTTCCTGATGGAAGCCCTGCGCGACTCGTTCTGGTGGTTTGAACGCGAGCAGGCAGTGAATGTTCTGCTGAATGCCGTCGAAGGCATGGGTGAACCCGTTGTCGAACCGCTCATCGAAGCCCTGGCAGACCGCGAGAAGACCGTTCGTAAATTCGCCATCGTGATTTTGGGGAAACTGCGCGACATCCGCGCCATCGAGGAATTGGGCATGGCGTTATACGACCTGCACCATGAGGTCAGTCAAGCCGCGGCGGAATCCCTGGCTCAATTTGGCGAAGAAGGCTTGGGCGTGTTAAGCGAGGCGTTGTCTCATCCAGAAGCGGGAGTGCGTGAACGCGCCATCTACGGGCTGGGCATGATCCGGGACGAGCGCGTCGTTCCTTTGCTGATCGAAATGCTCCGCGACCCCGACCGGGTTGTGAGAAAACAAGCCATCCAATCCCTTGGCGATATGCGGGATAAACGCGCCGTCCCTGTCCTGCAAGAACTTGCCGCTGACCGGGCGGACAGGGAACTGGCATCGCTTGCAAAGGAAGCGGTTGCAAGGTTGCAAGGGTAGCTTAATTTACTGATGTTACGCGATTCCTCGGTGCCGCGACATTCATGTCGCCCTGAAATTGCGAGATGAATCTCGCAGCACCGCGTAAGGTGAGTTAATTTAGTTTGAGTAAATTGAATATGGCTGGCGCAATCCCCGCCAGGTCTAAGACGTTTGAAAAGACGTCTCGGTTTGTTTTATCCCCGAACAAGAGCAACGGGACGTTTGCGGATGTGTGCTTGCGCGTGCCGAGGTCTTCCATGTTGCCGTGGTCGGAGGTAATTAAAAGTAAGTCGGATTGACAATCCGACTTACTGAGCAAGCCTTTCAACACGCCGTCGAGTATTTCGAGTTGTTTGACCGCCCACTCCATATCCTGTTTGTGACCGGCGTAATCGCTTGCCCAGTATTCGAAGAAGG
>JACPVD010000105.1 GCA_016191895.1 Chloroflexota bacterium
CATCACAGTGAAAGCAAAAAGAAGGACCGGCGCAAAGGCGTGGGTTTGAATTGAGCCGGCCACATCGCCACGAATCAACGCCATGCTGGCGCGGGTCAGGCCGCACCCCGGGCAGGGGATTCCCGTTGCGGCGAGGATCGGGCAACTCCACCCGGACAGGCCGGCGAGACTCAACCCCAAATGCAGCACGCCTGCGCCGGCAATGATCAGCCCTTCGCGGCGGTTTTCCAGCAGGTTGGAAAAGGCCGGAGTATGCCACGCTTTCTCGAAAGACATATTCATGACCGATAAAACACGGAAGTTTTCAGGAAGGTACGGGGTCATTTGGATGCATTTCAAATGAGTTGAAGGGAAGAACGTCCCGAAGATTTTCACAAGCGATTTTGACCGTTTTTCAAACCTTCGGGACGGTTGTTTCAACTGAAATAAAACACACCCAGGTCATTTGCCCATCTTTGCAAGGTAATCGCTGTAACCGCCGATGTATTCAACCAATTGACCGTCTTCGATGACCAATAGTTTTTCAACGGTTCGGTCGAGAAAATAACGGTCATGCGAGATGACAAGCACCGTGCCTTCAAACTCCTCCAATGCCTGCTCCAGCACTTCGGAGGAGGTAATATCGAGATTGTTGGTAGGCTCGTCGAGAAGAAGGAAATTCGCGCCGGATAACACCACCAATGCAAGTTGAAGCCGACTGCGTTCCCCGCCGGAGAGTTCGCCGATTCTTTGCGTCACCTGCTTGTATGTGAAAAGATAATGCAGAAGAAACGCCGTCGCCCTTGATTCGCTCATCTCACCCTCATAACGGACGGCGTCCACGACGGTTTGATTGAAGTCGAGAGTCTCATGCTCCTGCGCATAATGCCCAATGGAAATACTTGGGCCGATCTTGATCTCACCGGCATCGGGCGTTTCGTTTCCGAGGACCATGCGCAACAAAACAGACTTACCCGCGCCGTTCGGGCCGATCAGCCCAACACGCTCGCCATGCCATATGGTCTGGTTGAGATTCGTCAACACCTGTTTCGCGCCAAAGGATTTTGAAACACCCGCAAGTTCGAGAACCTTGTCTGACCCGCGCCAACCGTTGAGGCGCAACTCCATGCGCTTGCGATCCATGACGGGTTTTTCGACCTTGTCCATTTTGTCGAGTCGTTTTTGCATGGTCTTGGCTTTGGCGGCAAATTTTTCATTATCGTATATCTTGCCCCAAATGGCAAAACGTTTAATGGCAATTTCCAAGCGTTTGATCTCATGCTGTTGCGCGCGGAAGAGTTCCTCCTGACGCGCCAGTTTCAAATCCTTGTCGGCGATGAAGGATGAGTAATCGCCTTCGAACACTGTCAGTTTGCCATCCTCCAATTCGGCGATATGCGTGACGGCGGCATCCAGCAGGTAACGATCATGAGAGATGATGACAACCGTCCCTTCATATTCGCGGATTAGATTCTCAAGGAACATCTTCCCGGGCAAATCAAGGTGATTATCGGGTTCATCCAATAACAGGATGTCGGGACGGAGGAGGAGCAGACGCGCCAACCCGACAAGTTTTTTCTGCCCCCCGCTCAACACAGACAGGGGTTTGGTCAGCTCGCTTTGAGCGAGTCCCAGCCCAAGCAGGAGTCCGCGCACACGCTCCGGGTACGAGTCGCCACCAAGAGAGTTGTACTCTTCGATGAGTCTATGTTGCAATTCAAGCGCGTGTTGAAGTTTGCGCTCGTCGCCATAAACTTCGGGATCGCCCAAACTGGATTCCACACGCTCCAATTCCGCATGGACTTCGGACACACGCGGGTTACCCGTGAGCGCGGCGTCGAAAGCCGTCAGCGAAGAATCAAGCTCGGGGTGTTGAGACAGGTATCCCGTTGTAATGAAGCGGGTGCGGGTGACGAGTCCGCCCAATTCGGGGGAATGTTCGCCTTCGATCAATTTGAAGAGGGACGACTTCCCCGCGCCGTTCGCTCCGACAAGGCCGATCTTTTGTCCGCGTTGAATCTCCCAATTGAGATTTTCAAAGATGCGCTTTGCGCCGAGGATGAGGGTGATGTTTGAAAGTTGAAGTTGAATCATGATGGTTTCCAGTTTCGTACCGCAAGATTTATCTTGCGAGCACTAATCGCAACATGAATGTTGCGGTACTTTAAAAATAAAAAACCGCAGGGCAACCTGCGGCGTGAAAAGTAATTGCGAATCTTTCAGTGCGCAGGCGCGATTCAAGGAACCCCATTGAAAATGAAGCCGCGGACTCCGATGACAAGCGGCGATCTGCCTGAACTGAAATCATAAATCATAGCGGCGATTATACCCCACCCAGCGCGAAGCGAAGCGCGGACTTCAGCCGTTTCCGCCTGTAAAGCACAGACTAAAGTCTGCGTTACGGGCAACTTTGTGGCAAAATATAGCCATGCAGAATTTGAACACGCTCAGCCAGTCTTCCCTTCAGGATTATCACGATTGCCCGCGCCGCTTCGAGTTGCGTTATGTACAGCGGCTGGCGTATCCCGCGCTCGAAACCGAGCCTGCGATTGAAAACGAAAAACACCAGCAGGAAGGCGAATATTTTCACCGCCTTGTGCAGCAGCACCTCATCGGCATTCCCGCGGAGCAGGTGGGCAAACTGGCGAACAGCGCGAACCTGCAACGATGGTGGGAGAATTATATTAATGCAAAAGACCTGACAGGTTTTAAAAACCTGTCAGGTCTCTATTCTGAAATCACCCTCTCCGCGCCGCTGGGAAAATTTCGATTGGTTGCAAAATATGATTTGATCGCAGTGGATGAAAACAAGGCGGTGATTTACGATTGGAAGACGTACCGCAAACGCCCGAAGACCGAGTGGTTAAGCATCCGCTGGCAGACGCGGGTATATCGCGCATTGCTTGCAAGGGCGGGAGAGCATCTCAATAACGGAAATGGTTTCGCGCCTGAACAGATCGAGATGATCTATTGGTTTTCAGATTTTCCCAACGACCCCGCGCGGTTTATTTACAACGCGGATCAATACAATCGAGACTGGTCTGCGCTCGAAAAAATAGCGGATGAAATAACGACTGCATCCGCTGGTTCGACCTTGCTCGCCGGCTTCCCGAAAACGGATGAAGTCTCGAAATGTGGTTACTGCCCCTATAGATCGTACTGCAATCGCGGCGTCCGCGCGGGCGATGCCATCGACGCGGAGTTGGAAACCGAGGCGGAGGAGTTGTTCGATATCAACTTCGAGCAGATTGGGGAGATTGCGTTTTAGCCCTCACCCCTAGCTCCTCTCCCGGCGGGAGAGGGGGAAACCGCGTATGGTAAAATTTTGTCGTTGCCCCCGTAGCTCAGTGGACAGAGTGTCGGCCTCCGGAGCCGAAGAGCGCAGTTCGAGTCTGCGCGGGGGCGCTGGGAAATCCGTCGTGATCGGCGGATTTTTTGATTACGCTGATTTGTGCGGCGAAGTTTTCGTCATATAATAACGATGCTTTGATGATAGCGTCTTTCCCACATGACGTTGGACGCTTTCCACGCCAGGCATGCGCCTTTACAAAGAACTGACAAGAGGAATCTGCGCCATGACAAAAGAGAAAAAACCATTCAACCTGCGCTTCATTCTATTGGCGGGCACAGCTTTGGTCCTGCTGGCGCTTCAAATCATCGGGCTATTCCCCAGCGTCACCACGCCGATCGAACGCGTCGAATATTCGACCCGCGACGTAATGATGAGACTGCGCGGCGCGCAGGAGCCTTCTGAAAATATCGCCATTATCGCCATCGACGATTTCTCCTTCAACTGGACGGGTTATCAATGGCCGTGGCCGCGCTCGTATCTTGCGGAGATCGTGGAACAGGTTAACAAGGGAGGCGGAAAAGTCATCGGGGTGGATATCTTCCTTTCGGAGCAGGACCCTGACCCGGCAAACGACGAGGCGTTCGCCAACGCACTCGATTCAATGCCCGCGTCGGTGGGCGTGATTCAAATCTTCTCGGATACCAGCCAGGAAGTTATTATAGATACCCTCCTGCCTCCGCAGGCTATTTATCATCAGGCGCTGGACGCCACCGGCATCACCGCATTCACCCGCGACGAGGATGCCGTCGTCCGCAGTGTGCAGGCATTCGATACGTACAAGGAAAAACTCTTTTATCACTGGGCGTTCGAAGTGGCGCGTCTTTATCTGGATGTCGATTCGCCCTCCAACCCCACAGCAAAAGGCGTCCTGTTCAACGGAAAGACCGTGCCCCTGCATAATGGACAGATCCTTGTCAACTTTGCAGGACCCGCCAAAACCTACCCCACCTACAGCGCATCCGATGTGCATGACGGAATCGTGTTCGAACAGAATCCCGACGCTTTTCGCGGCAGGATCGTACTGATTGGCGCGACGACGGTCACATTACAGGACGTGTATCCCACACCGTTTTCGGCGCAGGTCCCAACATCGGGCGTGGAGATCGTCGCCAGCACAATCGATACGCTGATCACCGGGCAATACATTACGGAAACGCCTGCCTGGGGTATCCTGTTGAGCACGATCGCCGCCGCCCTGCTTGCCGCTTTGATCTCCCGCTCCCAACGCCCCACCCTGACCGTTACCATTTTAGGCGCGGTCATGATCGGGTACGCTGTAGTGACCTTGATCTTCTTCCTGAAAAACCGCCACATCCTGCCCATCGTTGCCCCGGAGATCATGCTTTTTCTGGGGGTCGTCCTGCCGACATTGGAACAGGCGGTTTCGCAGGAACTTGAAAAACGCCGCGTGCGCAGTTTGTTCAGCCGCTTTATTTCGCCGGAGATGGTCGATCAGATGATGTCGACGCAGGATTTAAACTCGCTCAACAAACGCTCGGATTTAAGCATCATCTTTTCGGATATCCGCGGCTTCACCACGCTTTCTGAAAAAATGACGCCGGAGGATGTGGTGGCCCTGCTAAACCCCTATCTCGAAGCCATGTCCAGGGTCATTTATAAACATGGCGGCACGGTGGATAAATACGAAGGTGATGCGATCATTGCCTTCTTCGGCGAGCCGGTGCCATTCAAAGACCACGCCATCCGCGCCTTGCGGGCTTCTTTGGATATGCGCGTGGCATTGGACGAATTGAGAAAACAATGGGAAAAGGAAGGCCGTTCGACCCAGATCGAAATGGGGATTGGAATCAATTCCGGCGAGGTCTTTGTTGGCCTGCTCGGTTCGGAGCAGCGCATCAACTACACTGTGATCGGAGACAACGCCAACCTCGCCTCCCGCCTGCAAGACCTGACCAAAACCTATGCCTGGCCGATCCTCATCAGCGAGAGCACCTACGAACAAGTGAGGGCTGAGTTCGACGCGGAGTTTGCGGATGCGGTCACAGTCAAAGGCAAGACAAAGCCGGTAAACGTATACAAGGTCATTGGACGCAAGGGCGCGACGGAATCCGAACAATTGAAATCGTGGCAAAAATAACAAGAGTTCTACCGTTTTTACGTATCATCGTGGGATGTTCTGAGCGCACAAAGGGCGCTTAGAACACCCTACACCTCTTCTTTTTGTTGAAAAGATACCGTTGAGTACCCTCCATACTTGTGAAGTACTTGTGCCTAATTGTACAAAAATAGCTTTTATGGTAGAGTTATACATATATATTTCACAAATGCGAGGGCAAACCATGAATGCTGAAAAAATCCCCGATATCATCATTGGGCGCCTGCCTGTTTATCTTCGCGCCTTGCAGCGAATGGCAGACAGCGGCTTGAAGACCACCTCATCACAGGAACTTGGGGAACATGTGGGTATCTCGGCGGCTCAGATTCGCAAGGATATTTCGCAGTTCGGCGAGTTTGGAAAACAGGGCACGGGATATTCCATTGCCTACCTGCTCGACAAATTGAAGGCCATTTTGAAAGTGGATCGCATCTGGGATGTGGCTCTTGTGGGCGCGGGAGATATGGGTCATGCTTTGGTAAGGTATCAGGGATTTGTCAATCGTGGCTTTCACATTTGCATGATCTTCGACAATGACAAGGAAAAGGTCGGCAGGAAGATAGACAGTTTCACCATCGAAGATACCGAAAAAATGGCGGAACGATTGAAGTCTGCGGGAATCAAAGTTGCGATGCTCACCGTCCCGGCGCAGGCGGCGCAAAGCGTGGCTGATAAGCTCGTGCAGGCGGGGGTAAAGGCCATTCTTAATTACGCGCCGATCAGCTTGAATGTGCCAAACAACGTCAAAGTCCAGTACATCGATCCGTCGATTCATTTGCAGAGGATGACGTATTATCTGTAGGGGCAAAGAATAGACAAGCAGCAAGCAAACACGTATCGCGAACCATGCATAACAAAACAGGCGACTCACGATTGAGTCGCCTGTTTACGTGTTACGTGTCTACATAACATACTTGCGCTTACACCTGCGGCAAGTTTCTGCGAATCATGTTCAACATGCTGAATCCCTTTACTGTGCCTTCCACTACACAGGTCAACGGGTTATCGACGAGATAAGCCGGAATACCCAGCGATTTGGTAAGCAATTTATCGATGCCGCGCAGGAGCGCCCCTCCCCCGCACAGGGCAACGCCGCGGTCGATAATGTCAGAGACCAGTTCCGGGGGAGTCTTTTCGAGGACTTTGCGTCCCGTTTCCACGATCTGCTTCAATGGATCCTGCAAGGCTTCGACGATTTCCCCGGTTGTCAATGTGACAGGTCGCGGCAAACCAGTGACCTGATCCTGTCCCTGCACTTCCAGGCTGTTTTCAATATCCTGCGAAACCGCGGCGCCGATGCGAATCTTCAGCTGCTCGGCGGTCGCCTGCCCAATGACAACACCATATTTGCGGCGCACATACAGGACAATGGCTTCATCCAAATCGATGCCGCCGGCGCGCAATGTATCCGCCGCCACAATGCCATACATGGCGATCACGGCCGCTTCGGTACATCCGCCGCCGAGATTGATGATCATATTTCCAGAAGGCGAATTGATCGGCAGGTCGATTCCAATGGCCGCGGCCAAAGGCTGTTGGATTAAGAACGCTTCGCGACTCCCCGCCTCCATGACTGCTTCATAAACAGCACGGCGCTCGACGCTTGTGACCCCATACGGAACGGAGATCATCACCCGCGGGCGGAAGATGCGCATCGATCCACTCACGCGCTGTAACAGGTATTGAAGAAGGGTTTCGGTGATTTCGTAGTCGGCGATCACCCCATTACGAAGCGGGCGCGCAACTTCGATGCTATCCGGCACTTTTCCATACATGTCACGCGCTTCGATGCCGGCCGCGACCATTTTCTGGTCGTCCACTTCAATAGCGACGATGGTCGGCTCTTCCAATAGCACTTGCGCGCCGTCGGCAATGCGGGTGTACATGGTGCCCAGGTCCACGCCCAGGTCTTTGGAAAATAACGCCACTTAGTTATCCGATTGCAGGGAGCGCATGCCGCTCTTGCGATAACGTTTGACGACATCGAGGCGCAGGTTGGCGCGGCGCAGCGCGGCTTCCATAATAAGGTAGCGATCGGTATCGGCGGGAGGATTCTTGGAGAAGTATTCCTGCGCGCGTTTCTTGGCGGCCTCTGCGCGATCTACATCGATATCGTAAATATTTTCCGAGCCACGGTCTGCAAGGATGGTGACGATATCAGGTTGAACCTCGGCAACGCCGCCGGCGACAACAAACAACTCCTCTTTTCCACCCTTGCGGACTTTGACAATGCCATATTTCAATGTGGTCAATACCGGGGCGTGCTTGGGCAAAACACCCATCTCGCCGCCGGCGCCGGGAAGGACGACAATATCCACATCGCCGGCGAACACTGTACGATCCTGGGAAACGATTTCACAACGAATGGTCATAATTTACATTCCGTCATTGCAACGTACACTTGCAACGACATAATACTACGCACTCCTGGCAAGATGCTCGGCACGAGCGCGGACATCCTCAATAGTACCGGCCATCATGAAAGCCTGCTCAGGAAGGTCGTCGCATTTGCCGTCGAGAATTTCGCGGAAGCCAAGCACGGTTTCCTTGAGAGGGACATAGCGGCCGGGAATGCCGGTAAAGCGTTCCGCCACATAGAAAGGTTGCGAGAAGAAACGCTCGATCTTGCGCGCGCGCGAGACGATAAGTTTATCATCTTCCGAGAGTTCGTCGATGCCGAGAATGGCGATGATATCCTGCAAATCCTTGTAACGCTGCAGGATGCGCTGGACTTCGCGGGCGGTTCGGTAGTGTTCCTCGCCGACGATATTGGGATCAAGAATTCGGGAGGTTGAAGTGAGCGGGTCGACGGCGGGGTAAATGCCTTTTTCCACAATCGAGCGTTCGAGGGCGATCGTCGCATCGAGATGGGTAAATGTCGCCACAGGAGCAGGATCGGAGTAATCGTCCGCGGGAACGTACACAGCCTGCATGGATGTGATCGAGCCGGTGCGGGTGGAAGTGATGCGTTCCTGCAACTCACCCATTTCCGTGGCAAGCGTCGGCTGGTACCCCACAGCGGAGGGCATACGGCCAAGGAGCGCGGACACTTCGGAGCCGGACATCGAGAAGCGGAAGATGTTATCGACGAAGAGCAATACGTCCCTGCCCTGATCGCGGAAGTACTCTGCCATCGAAAGAGCGGAAAGCGCCACGCGCAAACGCACGCCGGAGGGTTCG
>JACPVD010000106.1 GCA_016191895.1 Chloroflexota bacterium
ATTCGACCTTTGGGTGCCTTATCATGGTGATTTCAGTCTTTTTTGGGTCTGGTGTGAGTGTCAAATCTGGCAGTTTTCTCAAGTTTTGCCTGTGCTTTGGTAATCCAGGCCAGCAAGTGCTAGAATTTTAGACACGCTCTCTGACAAACCTGTGATTTACTGAATTTATCGCCTTTGTCTGTGTAAAGTTGCAATTGCATGTTTGACACATTTTACTGCCAGACCATGCCTAATAAGGAGGCGTATTTTCCTTCAGCAATCAAATCTTGTTCGCTGCAATTGACTTCTCCCAACATTTTCAGCGAAGGGAATCGCAGGCTGTCATCCGTTGCTTGATATTCACCTTCGTACTCTCTGCAAGTCGTTGCGCCGCTGTATTTACTCCCATCAAATTGCAAAGTAAAAGGATCAAGTTGCGCTCCATCCGATCCAGTCGCAGAGACCAGCCGCCATGTTTTGCCCGTCAAAGATTCGGGGTTAACTTCAAATTTTGGTATGAGTTGATACTGCAACGATATGTCTCCATCCCTATTGGTCAGCCATAACGCGTTTCCTTCAATCCTGTAGTTGGTCGCTTTCCACAATGCAGTTGTGTATTCGCTTTCTTGTTCCATCACACCTTCGGGTTCAGGACATGCCATCTCCGTCCAGCCGCCTTCTTCAACTTTAAAACCAGTTTTCGATTCGATGATGTATTTTGCCCCATAATTATTACAGCCTCCTCTTCCATATAAGTTATCTGCATCAAATTCCAAAGTAATGACTGTATTTACGCGCAATTCATGGCCGTTCAGTGACCGCAGATTCCAACGTGTGCCATCTAATTTAATTGGGTTATCATTCGATGGGACGCAGGCGGTCATAATGAAACATAGAACAATCAGCTGTAGATGCTTCATCTTATTTCACCCATGCACATCTCGTCACCCAACTCTTAAATCTACGGAATCGAATACGACACCAGTTCGACCACGCTATCCATATTCGATCCTGTTGACACGGTTTTAATCAAGCCCACGCCTTGCGCGTACCAGTTCATTGCACTGAAGACCAGCGGAAGTTCAGTGGAATTCCCGTCGATTGTGACTGTGATGAGCATCGTGTTTTGACAATCCACGCGCAGGGCGTCGAATATCCCGGCATCCACGGTTACGGATTCCATCCCTGTCGCCGTGCAATTGCTGGTCGTCTGGTTTTTGGAGGGAACGGTTGTGCCATTGAGCGTTTGCGTCCCTTCGATGGTTACGGATTGGGACCAACTATCGCCGATGTTGATCGAAGCAGGAAGCGTAACTCCCTCCAATGCGGTCGTTTGAAATTCCGAAGTCATGCCCTCGGTCTGTACGCTGGCCGAACCTCCGCCGGCCGGGTTGAGCGCAATCAGATTCCCGTTGTCGCAATTCCACTTTCCCTGGCGAGTCACCCCCGCGCCAAAGACATCCTGTTCGGTGAATCCCCCCGCCTCCACGTTGAGGATGCTATGGGTGTATGTATCGGGGGCCGGCCCGCTGAGTTTGTAGTTCCATATCGCACCGACGATGACGGGCATGTATGGGTTGGCGCATGCGCTGTTTGCCGGGTTTGAATTATTTTGCGGCGCTTCTGTGGGAGATTCGGCAACGGGGGATGCAACTGCCGTGGCTTCGCCGTTCGACGGGGGAGCGGACTCGGTTGAAGGAGTAGTTGTTCCCATATTGCAGGCGAGCATCGAAAGGACGATCGCCGCGGCCGATAGTACGACAAAAGATATGTTCGTTTTCATGGTTTGCTTCCTGTACCTGAGATGGGGCGTTCCTGCGGAGTATAGCACTGACGCGGAAAATTGCTCGAACAAAATCAGGAGTGTTCAAAAGAACACCCGGTGGTATAATGCCGGTCTATGAAACAAATCTTTAACCCATCCGCCACCGCTCAAGTCGCTGCTGCTACCCGCGCGTTATTCGAACCTGCCACGGCTTGAGACTGAACAAAGGAACACAGTCCCGGACCAGCACAGGTTCGGGATTTTTTATTTTCCTCGACGACCTTCAACTTTTGACCATTCATCCTCATCATTTATCCTTCATCATTCCGTTGGTATAATTCGCCAGCCATCTCAAATTTTCGGAGCTACTTATGAGCAAAAAACTGACAGGCAACCAGATCCGCCAGACCTTCATCGACTTTTTTGTCGAACATGGACACACCGCCGTGCCTTCGATGTCGCTTGTGCCGGGCGGGGACTCCACGCTTCTTTTCACAAACTCGGGCATGGTTCAGTTCAAGGATGTCTTCATCGGCACCGACAAAAAGCCCTACACCCGCGCCGTCGACTCGCAGAAGTGCATGCGTGTCGCCGGCAAACACAATGACCTCGAAGATGTCGGCCGCGACGACACGCATCATACCTTCTTTGAAATGCTCGGAAACTGGTCGTTTGGCGATTACTATAAGAAGGAAGCCATTGCCTGGTCGTGGCAACTGCTCACCGAGGTTTGGGGCCTGCCAAAAGACAGACTCTATGCCACCTGCTTTGAAGACGACCAGGGCAATGTCCCGCGCGACGACGAAGCCGCCGACGTGTGGAAATCACAGTCTGGATTCGATCCTTCACATGTGCTCTTTTTTGGGCGCAAGGAAAACTTTTGGCAGATGGCTGAAACCGGTCCATGCGGGCCATGTTCCGAAATCCATCTCGACCTAGGCGAAGATCGCGATAACATGCGCGGCACGGAACATCGTTGCGGCGTGAATGGCGAATGAACGCGCTTCCTCGAACTCTGGAACAACGTCTTCATTCAATACAATCTTTACGATGACGGCCGTCTCGAGTCGTTGCCCGCCAAGCATGTCGATACCGGGATGGGCTTCGAACGCATTGTTTCCGTATTGCAGGGCGTCGACTCGAATTACAAAACCGACCTCTTCACCGGTTCGCTGGATGTGTTGCGCTCGCTCACCGGTCATGGCGAAAAGGAAATGCTCGCAAACTTTACGCCCTATCGCGTCATCTGCGATCATGTCCGCTCGGCGGCGTTCCTCATCGCCGATGGAGTCGTTCCGGGTAACGCCAAACGCAACTACGTCACCCGCATGATCGTCCGCCGTGCTGCGCGTTTTGGCGGCAAGATCGGGCTCAACGAACCGTTCCTCGCGAGAGTTGCGCAGGCTGTAATCGACCAGTATGGCGATTTTTATCCCGAACTGGAAAAGAACAAAGCGACCATTTTCGACAACCTGACTCGGGAAGAGATCCGCTTCGCGCGGACCGTTGAATCTGGCACGGCTCATCTGCAGAATCATCTCGACAATCTTCGCGCCCAATCACCAGTTACTAATCACCAATTACCGATCCTCGACGGTCATATTGCCTTCGATCTCTACGCCACCTACGGCCTGCCCTTTGAAATCTCCCGCGACATTGCCCGCGAACAAGGCATGGACGTGGAAGAGGAAAGTTATAACGAAGCGAAGGAAAAACACAGTCTTGCTTCCGGCGGCGGCAAGGCCATGGGTAAACTTGGCGGCGACGACGCCGAATACTTTGCGTCCCTGTTGAAGGATTTGCAGAAGAATAAAAAACTCGGCGAGCACGGTGTCGAATATGATCCATACACAAGCCCCAAAGCGAAAGGCGAAGTTCTTGCAATCGTTGTCGGCGGGGAGGCGGTTAAGTCTGCCTCCTTTGGCGAGGCCGTCGAAGTCATCCTGCCGAAGACCGGGTTCTACATCGAATCCGGTGGACAGGTGGATGATAACGGGTATATCCGTTCTTTCAGCGGTTCAACTGCCGGCGAATCGGGGAGTGGTTGGGAAATCGAAATCACCGCCATGCGTCGCGCGTCTGCCGGTGTGATCGTCCACATCGGCGAAGTCATCTCCGGCCAGCCGAAAGTTGGCGACCCCTGTATTGCCGAAGTGGACATGGATCGCCGCCACGACATCATGCGCAATCACACAGCCACGCATCTCATGCATGCCGCATTGCATAAAGTGCTCGGCGAACATGCGCGCCAGGCTGGGTCTCTGGTCGCGCCCGACCGCCTGCGCTTCGACTTCAACCACCCCGAAGCCATGACCCTCGATCAGATCGAGCGCGTCGAGAAAATTGTCAACGACGCGGTTGCGGCGGATATGGAAGTCGTACCCAAACTTAAGTCGCGCGAAGATGCAATTGCCGAAGGCGCGATGGCCTTGTTCGGCGAAAAATATGGCGAGACCGTTCGCACGATCACGATTGCCCCGCCCGCGCTGGATATGTCTGTCGAGGAAACCGTTGTCCACCCGATGGCCGCGGTGGAACATCAACACAAGTATTCCTACGAATTGTGCGGCGGCGTTCACCTTGACCGCACTTCAGATGTGGGCGCGTTTATCATCACCAGCGAAAGTTCCGCCGCGGCGGGAGTCCGTCGTATCGAAGCGGTGACAGGCCGTGGCGCGTATGACCTGATCGCGAGGCGATTCAAATCTGCAAAACAAGCCGCAGCCCTGCTTTCCTCCGCGCTGGAGGAATTGCCCGCGAAGGTCACAGCCTTACAGGAAGAGCAGATTGAACTCCGCAAACAGATCGCAAACATGCGCCGCGACTCGGCTTTGAACACGTTCAACCTTATGCTGGAAGATGTCCAAACCGTGAACGATGTGATGGTGCTTGCGGTGGAGGTCCCGAATTGCGACGCCGATACCCTGCGCTCGCTGGCCGATAAATTCCGCGAAAAGCACCCCAAACATGGCGTGTGTGTGCTGGTCTCGGTACATGAGGGCAAGTCCACATTGATCGCCACTGTCACGGAAGACATGGTCAAAAAGGGAATCAAAGCCGGCGACATCATTCAAGCCATCGGCGGTAAAGGTGGCGGGCGTCCCAACCTTGCGCAGGGAAGCCTGCCCGATGGAAACGCCGCCGACGCGCTGGCAAAGGTTGTGAAAGCGGTCGAAGAAAAAGTGAAATAGAGGCAAGCGCCCTTATCGCATGTTTGGCTGTCTCTACCGCCAGCTGGCGCTCGCGAAGTCAATCCTTTGTCGGTCGGGGATGATGCGAGAGATTCTCTTTGCCGAATTTTCGAATCAGGAAGATCGCGATCGCCCACGGCAGGACTCCGTACAACGTCTGTGCGGTCATGTTATTGGACGAAAGCACGAGATAGGATTGCACTGCGTTGCCCCAACCGTGCAGGAGAATCATCAGCCAGACGCTCTTGGTGTTGTTGTAGAGCCATGTGTTGACAATTGTCCAGCCGACGATGCCGAGCGTCAGCCCGATGAGCGAGGCAATCATCGGCGCGAGTCCTGCCGCGAGGTTATAGTAGATGATGAATGGAAAATGCCACACGCCCCACAGGATGCCCAAGATCCAACTGGCTTTTTCGGCGTTGTAGCGGCTTTGCAGGCGGGGCAATGCGAAACCACGCCAGCCTGGTTCCTCCGCGATGCCCGTGAAAACCAGCATGTAAACGAAGAACGGCAGAAACGAACCGATGGGCAACTTCGCGGCGTACGCGGATTTTCCGCCCGTAGAGAGCAGGCCCAACCCGAGGCTGACCAAAGCCAGCGCCAGCGGAATCCCGAACGCGGCGAGATACCACTTCGCTTCGACCTTCCATAAACTGGATCGGCGCCACAAATCCTTTATCCCCTCCACGCCTTCGACGACGCGCGTGACGATCAGCGCGGCGAACAACGGCCCCGCGCCGAGTGTGAAGAGAATGTAGACCATTGCCTGCGCGGAGTTTATTCGTCCACTTAGCAGGCCGAGGAAGTATTGAAAGTTCGTCTCGTTGCTGAGCGCCATGCCCTGTGTGGGTGCGAGGAAAATCGCCGCCAGTTGAAGTGTCCATGTGATTGCGTAGGCGAGAATGAAAAACGCCGTAAGTGGGTATTGTTTGATAATTTTCACTGATGTTCCTTGGAAGATTTAATTGGCGTATTTTCCTTTACCGATCCACTGTAAACAAGCGCCATTCTTCCGGGATTCCCTTGAATTGAAAAGAGCCTTGTTCGCTAAAGGAAAAATCCGACCCAACCACCAGGTCCTTGACCGTGCGTGAAACCCAGATTGTGTTCGCTCTGGCTTGCTCCAATACGCGCGCCGCAATATGAATGGCGATACCTCCAACATCGTCCCCCATCAGTTCGATTTCGCCGGTATGCAGCCCGGCCCGTATCTCGATCCCCAACTGTTGGATTTGATCGCGGATTGCAAACGCGCAACGGATGGCGCGGGCGGGCCCGTCGAAGGTTGCCAGAAAGCCATCGCCGGTGCTCTTAATTGCCCGCCCATGGAATCGACCGATTTCTTTATGTATAAGTTCGTTATGACCATTCAGTAAGTCTCGCCAGCGCCGGTCGCCCAGTTGAGAGGCGCGGCGGGTTGAATTCACAATGTCTGTGAAAAGAACAGTTGCTAAAACACGGTCGGGCTCAAAGGTTTGTTGTTCTCCTGTAAGGAATCCCTGAATCTCGTTGACCAGCGATTCTGAATCGCCCACCCACCACAAATGATCGTCTCCGCCCAGTTCGACGAACCGGGCGCCGGGGATATGTTCGGCGAGATAGCGCCCTTGTTCGACATGAACAGTGCGATCACCGGCGCGATGTAATATGAGGGTGGGAACATGGATGGTCGGCAGGATGGCCCGAACATCTATCGAAATGTTCATCCGAATGATATTGGCTATGGCGCCTGGACTTGTGCTCAGCCGCAGATATTTTGCCCACCATTGCCGAAATCGATCATCGTGGGCTGCGGATGGCGCCCAATCCTCGATGCCATAGGGACTGCCCCACGCCTTGCGCCACGCTTCCAGCCATGCTTCCGTTTGGCCGTCTTCCGGTTTGTCGCCCCACGGATAATCCGAATCCCACGCGCCCCTGGCAATGCTGCCGTACAAAACCAGCGCGGAAACACGCTCGGGGTAGGTTGCCGCGAATGTAACGCTCATCGGGCCGCCTTCCGAGATTCCAAATAAGGCGGCGCGTTGGGAACCGGCTGCATCCATGACCGCCCGAACATCATCCATGCGTTGTTCCAGGGTCGGTATTCCAGTGATACGTTCGGAGAGACCGGTTGCCCGTTTGTCGAACAGGATCAAACGCGAGAAAGAAGCAAGCCGCTGGAGAAACCGCGCATAGGCAGGCTCCTCCCAGGCTTGTTCCAAATGAGACACAAAGCCGGGGACGACCACCAAGTCGAGCGGGCCGCCGCCGACTATTTGATAGGCGATGCTGATATCACCGCTTTGGGCAAACCGGGTTTCGGGCTGTGTGATCATACTGCTCCTGATCTAAAGGAGTTTTCGCGTGTGGGTTGAATCTGCACGTGAAAACTCCTATGAGATTACATTGGCTTGCGGGCGCGGAAGGTGATGCCCTGCGTGCCGAAATCCAACGCGTCCGAGGGATCGGGCGTGTCCACGTAACTGTTGTACTTGTGGACGATCTTGCCGTCTTCAAAACCAGCCGCGCTCACGGCGCGGAGCAACTCTGCATCCAGCAGAGCGCCAGCAATTCAGCCCGTCCATAGCGAGATGTCGTCCAATGCGCTGTTGGGTACCTCCCTTTCCACAAGGATGTCACCCACTTGCAGGCGTCCGCCAGGTTTGAGAACGCGGAACCACTCGCGCAGGGTTTCGGTCTTGTCGAGGGTCAGGTTGAGGACGCCGTTGCTGATGA
>JACPVD010000107.1 GCA_016191895.1 Chloroflexota bacterium
CATGTGTACCTGTTTACATTTTTACGCGTTTACGCACCTGCGTCCTTTCGTAACCGCCACATCACATCATCCGCCGAACACAAGTTGCAGAAAATCGAAGATGGTCTGCGTCACCTTTGGGTCGAGACCCGTTTCGAAGAATGACATGCCGTGACCGTTTTCTTCATAGATGAATTTTTGGAAAAAGTCGCCGCCCGCGTTTTCGCATTTGGGATAGGACTCGCCGTCCTGTTTCGACGCGACGCACCAGGCGGGTTTTTGCTCCGCGCCCAGGCGTGTGACTTCGCCCGCGTAATCCACGCCGAGATAATTCCCAGGCGAGAGCGAGAGCGCGCCGAGACAGCCCTCCGCGCACGCGTCAATCGCGCCGTCCGCGCCGATGGACGCGCCAATGGTCGCGACACGCGCGGGGTCAACGCCGTCGAGTCCCTGTGCGGCCTTCATCGCCGCGACGGAATCTTTCAAGTAGCCGTCAGTGTCCCAATTGTTTGATCCTTCGCTTTCGCCGTAGCCGCGAAAATCGAAGGCAAAGATCGCATACGATTGACTTGCGGGCAGGGCAGGAAAGTCCACCAGCGATTCGGGGGCATGCACTTCCGCGTTCTCGCAGGCGGGATTCGCCGCGACGCCTTCGGGCAGTCCGCGATTTTGCGCCCACTGCACGAGGTTGACCGTGACCCAATCGCAGTTCGTCCCGCCCGCCCAGTGCATGAGGACGAGCGCGGGCGCGGGGTCAACGGACGCGGGGTAGTAGTAGCCGACGAGGGTGAGTCCGTCTTCGGTCTGGAATTCGACGCGCTGCGGTTCAGGCGGGAACTTCGGCTCGGGCGCCGCGGTGGGTGCGGGAGTGTCCGTCGGCGCGGGCGGTTCGGTGGATTGTGCTTCGGTGGGAGGAGGAGGCTCGGTCGGCGCTTCGTCGGTGACGGCGGGAGGTTGCGATCCGCAGGCGGCGAGCAACGCGGCAAGCAGGAAAAAGGAAACGATCCATCGGACAAATTTTGCGTTCATAGGAAATCTCCTTTGGTGATAAAAGAAGAGGGGATACGCAAAACTTCTAAAGTTAACTTGCGGATTTGATTGATTGTATACCGATGTAAGCGACAAGCGCAAGCCCTGTTGAACCGCTCTTTTGCGCAGAAGTTCCCGAATTTGGATGGGATGTTGCGGAATGGGTTCGAGTATCTGATGGAGGGTATTAACGCGTAACAGCGCAAGGCTGTATAATTACCAAGACTTTCGCTTCCGCGGAGTCCAAAGTCTCACGACTTTGGCGCAAAATCTGGAGATTTTGCAGTCCGAGTGAAAGTCCTGATTACGCCGCAAAGGAGAAACGAATATGCACATCTGGCGCGTCAATGCCCGCACACACGAAATCAAAATCGAACCCGTCCCTGAAACCTGGCAGCGACTCGGCGGGCGCGGACTGATCGCGCGTATCCTTGTGGACGAGGTGGACGCGACCTGCGATCCGCTCGGCGCGGGGAACAAACTCATCTTTGCGCCTGGATTGCTGGTGGGACACATGCTTTCTTCGACGGATCGAATCTCCATCGGCGGCAAGTCTCCGCTCACGGGCGGAATCAAGGAAGCCAACGCGGGCGGGCGCACAGGACTCCACATGGCGCACATGGGCATCCACGCGCTTGTCATCGAAGACCAGCCTGAGGGTGATGACTGGTGGGTGTTGCATCTGTCATTGAACGGGGCGAAATGGGAGCAGACCTTTAAGGTCTCTGAAGACCCTAAAGGTCTTGTTGGCCTCGGAGTTTACGCAACCGCGCCGAAGCTGCTCGAAAAATACGGTGATAAAGTCGCCATCGCGTTGATCGGTACTGGCGGCGAGATGATGATGAAGTCGGCGGGGATTCAGAACATTGACAAGGACAAGATTCCTTCGCGTATCGCGGCGCGCGGCGGACTCGGCGCGGTGATGGGGTCGAAACGAATCAAAGCCATTGTGTTCGATCATGCTGGCGGGCAGAAGCCGCCCATCGTCCACCCCGAAGCGTTCAAAATCGCGCAGAAGGATTACACAAAAGCGGTCATGGAACATCCGCAGTCCATCACGTATCGCGATTACGGAACCGCCGCGATGGCGCAGTTAACGCAACGCTTCGCGGCCATTCCCGTCCACAACTTTTCGCGCGGCACGTTCGATGACGTGGAAAAAGTCAGCGGCGAATCTCTGCGCGAGTTCACGTTGACGCGCGGCAAGCCCTCCGACCCGTCCCATGCCTGCATGGCGGGGTGTACGATCAAATGCTCGAATGTCTTCGGCGGTGAGGACGGAAGAATCATCGTCTCGCCGCTGGAATATGAGACCATCGGCCTGATGGGAACGAACATTGACATCAACTCGCTCGACGCGATCGGGCGACTCAACTGGCACGTCAACGATCTGGGACTCGACTCGATTGAAGTCGGCGCGGCGCTCGGCGTCGCGGCAGAGGCGGGACTAATGCAATGGGGCAGCGAGGCGGACGCGCAAAAGTTGATTGACGAGATTCGCGCGGGGTCCGAACTGGGACGCGTTCTCGGCGATGGCGCGGCGGCGGTTGGGAAGAAGTACAACATCGAGCGCGTGCCAGTCGTGAAGGGACAAGCCATGTCGGCCTACGAGCCGCGCTCCATCAAAGGCACGGGCGTCACGTACGCGACCACGCCGCAGGGCGCGGATCACACCTGCGGTCTGACCATCCGCGCCCAGGTGGATCATCTCGACCCGAACGCGCAGAAAACAGTCTCGCTCAACGCGAAACTCAACATGGCAGGCTACGACACGCTCGGCGCATGTATCTTTGCGGGATTCGGTTACGCCACCACTCCCGATGGCGTGGTGAAGCGGTTATTGCAGGCGCGTTATGGCTGGGATGACCTGCCCGATAATATTTTGCAGGCGCTGGGAAAAGAGACCATCAAACTCGAGCGCGAATTCAACCGCCGCGCGGGATTCACCAAAGAGGATGATCGCCTGCCAAAATGGATGACTGAGGAAGCCATCCCTGAAAACGGCTCGGTGTTCGATGTCAGCGAGGATGTGATCGATCATTTCTTCGATGGAATAGAATAACAAAAAGACTTCCGAAGTCTCGAAGACTTCGGAAGTCTTTTAATGTGAGCCACCGACGAGAGTCGAACTCGTGACCTGCGCATTACGAGTGCGCCGCTCTGCCAACTGAGCTACGGTGGCTTGTCTTTTTATGCGGGCGGGATTATAAATTATTCCAGTTAAACCCGCAAGTTTTCGGCCTTTCGCGTCGTCTGTGACTTGGGAATCCTGAAAATACCATGCTTAGAATTGCAATGCTTTCATATCACACCTGTCCGCTGGCGACGCTTGGCGGAAAAGACACCGGCGGGATGAACGTTTACGTCCGCGATCTTACGTGCGAATTGGGGCGGATGGGCATCCACGTGGATGTGTTCACGCGTTCGCAGGATGAACACGTGCCGCACGTAATTCACGAACTGGGCTACGGCAATCGTGTTGTCCATGTGCCGGCAGGGCCGGAGTCGCCCGCGTCCAAAAGTGAAATGGCGAATTACATCCCCGAATTTGTGGAAGGGGTGAAACAATTCGCCGTGGAAAAGGGAATTGTCTATGATGCGATCCACAGTCATTACTGGATGTCTGGTCTGGCGGCTTCGGCATTGAGCGATGCCTGGGGCGGTACGCCCATTGTCCACATGTTCCACACATTGGGGGAGATGAAGAATCGGGTGGCGCGTTCGGAGGATGAACGTGCAGGCGGGGATCGACTCGTTGGCGAGAGGCAGGTCCTCGGTCGGGCGGATCGAATTGTCGCGGCGACGATTGCAGAGGTCACCCAGTTGCGATTCCTCTACAAGGCCGATCACCGCAAACTTGTCGTCATCCCGCCCGGCGTGGATACCTGTCACTTTTATCCGATTCCCGCGGATGAGGCA
This sequence comes from Chloroflexota bacterium, assembly GCA_016191895.1. GTDB lineage: Bacteria > Chloroflexota > Anaerolineae > Anaerolineales > Villigracilaceae > Villigracilis. The sequence continues at coordinate 3,928 of JACPVD010000107.1, forward strand.
AAACAATACATCGGCTTGAAACCTGAAAACCGGATGGTGCTTTTTGTCGGGCGCATCGAACCGTTGAAGGGAGTCGATACATTGATTCACGCGATGTCTTCTTTGGACGACAAGGGATATCATCGCCCCGTGCATCTTGCCATCATCGGCGGCGAGCCGAACGCAACGCCGGAAAACATGTCGGATGAAATGGCGCGTTTGCAAAAATTGTGTGACGACCTGTGCGTGGGCGGCACGGTGGTTTTTCTCGGCAAGCGCGGGCAGGACACATTGCCCTATTATTATTCTGCGGCGGAAGTGTTGGTGATGCCTTCGCTCTATGAATCATTTGGCATGGTGGCGTTGGAGGCCATGGCCTGCGGCACGCCGGTCATTGCGTCGGAGGTGGGCGGGCTTGGGTACCTGGTGCAGGATGGGTTGACGGGATACACGATTCCCGACAGCGACCCCGGCGCGTTGTGCGATAAACTATCCCTGCTCCTAAGCGATTCGCATCTTCGCTCGACCCTGGGCCTGCGCGCGGCGGAATATGCCTTGAACTACTCCTGGGAGCGGATCGCAAAACAGATCGTCGAAGTGTATGAAGAACTGGCTGGAACGAAAGTAAATATCACAGGAGCAAAACCATGACCGGCAATGACAAACAAAACGAATACCTTTTCAAAATGTCCAGTTTCATGCGTGACGGGCTGGCCGATGCGCGGAAATATGCGAATGACCTTTATCGCATCGAGGAACTGGAGGATTACATCGGCGTCAAAGATTCCCCGATCGAATATGTCAAAGCCGCGCTGGACCCGCTCATCGCGCAGGTGAACGATTTCCATGATTACGCCGAGACCGTTACCGGCAGGATGGAATTGAATTTGGAGGAAGTGGATATTCACGCCATGCTCGACGGCGTGATGACCATTGCCGACCAGCTGGCCGAATCCAGGCCGGAGATCACGCTCGAAGACGACATTCCCGATTCCCTGCCGCCCATCGAAGCCGACCCGGTGCGGTTGTCTCAGGTGCTGTTGAATTTAATTCACAACGCCGTCAAATTTACCGAGAAGGGCTATGTCACTGTCCGCATCGAGCGTGAGTCGCAGAACATCCTGTTTGAAGTCCGCGATACGGGGATTGGGATTTCAGAAGAAGATCAGGAATTGGTATTTCAACCCTTTGAAACCATCCTCCCCGATAAGGATGATCCGCGCCTCGGTTTTGGCATCGGCCTGAAGATCGTCGAACACATTATCGACTTGCACGACGGCGAGACATGGTTCGAGAGTGAAAAAGGGGTGGGGAGTTCGTTTTTCTTTACGATCCCGTTATAAATACAACAAATGAACAATATTTTTTACCGCGCTCATGCCGTTCAGCGTATGTTCGAGCGCGGAGTTTCTGCGGGCAAGGTCCGCCGTGCCTTGGAAGCGCGGGATGTGCTCGAAGATTACTCCGATGAAATGCCCCAGCCGGGCTGTTTGATATTGGGCTTTATGGGAAAGCGCCCATTTCACGTGGTTGCTTCGGAAAACTTGACAGGCGAAGTGATTGTGGTCACAGTGTATCTGCCCGATGCAAATAACTGGGGCAGGGATTTCCGGAGCCGCAGATGAATTGCATCATCTGCGGCCAGGCTGAAATGATCAAAGGCTTCACTCCGGTCGTGTTTGAGCGTGACGAATTTAATCTGGTGGTAAACAATGTCCCCGCGCTGGTTTGCCTCCATTGCGGGGAAGTCATCATGGACGAAGAGACCGCAATCCAATTGTTGGACATGGCCGAAGGCAGCGCGGGAGAGGGAATCATCGAATTGGTTTGCGAGTATGCGCCCGGGCGCGTTTGATACAATGGGCTCATGAAACAACGCATGAGCCTGCTTTTTTTTATTTTCCTCGCCGCCTGTTCATCCGCGCCTGCCGAAAAAACGCCCGCCCTGATCGACGTTGTGATTGTCGCCGATACCCCTACACCCACAGTCACGCCGCGCCCCACCGCCACGCGCACAACCGAACAGGCAATCCATCCATATACCATCGAAGGTTTGCGAAAACATAAATATCGCAGCGGGGAAATTGTCATTCGCGAGATTCTGCTCGAAACCGAAACCTTCACGCGCTACCTCATCGAATATCCAAGCGATGGGCTGACGATCACCGGGGTCATGCAAGTGCCGCGCGTGGGAAAATCGCCGTACCCGGTCATCGTCATGAATCACGGATTCTTTTCGCGCACGGTTTATTCAGCAGGCGATGGCACCGACCGCGCTGCGGAATTTCTCAATCGCCGCGGCTACCTCACCGTTTCATCCGACTATCGCAGTTGGGGCGATGCCGATACCGGCGAAAGCCTGTTTTACTCCGGGCTTGCCATCGATGTGGTCAATCTCATCAACGCGCTTCCTTCGTATCCGTACGCTGATTCGAATCGCATCGGCATGTGGGGGCATAGCATGGGCGGCGGGGTGACTCTCAAAGTGTTGACCGTCGATGCCCGCGTACGCGCCGCCGTATTGTATTCCTCCGTCAGCGCCGATTTTGAAGACATCATCGAACGCTGGGGGCCGGGTTGTCTTGGAGATGTCTTCGAAGGGGAACTGGCCTACGGATGCAATTCATCGGACGTCCTGCCATTGACCCTGCCCGACGACCTGATCGCATCCTACTTTAACGCGGTAACGGATCCGGTTATCCTGAAAGCGGTCTCTCCGCTGTATCATTTTGACCTCGTCCGCGC
>JACPVD010000082.1 GCA_016191895.1 Chloroflexota bacterium
AGTGCCGAAAATACTTGAGCGTTTCCAGTGAAATTTTCGCCGGGTTCGGCAGTCCCGCCCCACAGCGCGGACAAATGACTCCGCCCGCAGTAAACGAAAAAAACTGGTCTTCGGGGAGAATCTCGCGCCCACAATTTGCGCACTCGAACAGCCGCGGACGAAAACCAACCGCATCCAACAATCTCATTTCATAATATCGAATCGGGAGCCAGGCGTCGGCTTCCTTTTCGATTCGATCCAACGTTTCCACCAACAGGCGAAAAATTACGGGGTTCCCGCCTTCCTCTTCATACGAAAAGCGATACAGTAATTCGATCACATACGCTGCATAACCTGTCTTCACCAGGTCATCATGCAAAGGTAAAAACGCATTGACCGTTTCGGCCTGCGTCACAATTGGCAGGTCGCGGCCCTTGGCGAGTTGCAGGGTGACATGGGTAAAGGGCTGTAAATGTCCTGCCTTGCGCGAGGTGATCTTTCTTGCGCCCTTTGCCAGGGCCCGCATCATTCCCTGTTCGCGCGTGTACAACGTAAGCAAACGATCCGCCTCGCCCCAGTCACTGTGACGGACGACAACGGCAGAAACGCGAAAGGAATGGAAGTCGGGCATGGGGGGAGTATATTATGTAGACAGGTAAACAGGTAATTCGTGTTTCATGTCTACTTTTTTACCTCTATACTTGCACGTAGAGAGCGTTTCTTAAGTCCAATTCCGAGACAACAAACTGGGGTGTGGGGTGTTTTGGGCGCGTTTCGCGCCCAAAACACCCCACATTCCCATTTTTTGTGGAGAAAATTTCTTTAAGAAAACAGTCGCTTACAACAAATGATCCGGCGTAAACGCTTCAGGCAACAGGACCGCCACCGTCAATTCTTTTTGCAGGGTTCCGTTACCATCCGCAATCAAGACAACCGTATCCAGGCCGAACTCAGCCATCACCTGCCGGCATCCGCCGCAGGGGGAGCCGCCATTGTTCGTGACCACTGCGATCACCTCGAACTCGGTCTCACCTTCCGAAACCGCTTTAAAGATCGCCACGCGTTCGGCGCACATCGTCTGTGGATAGGCGGCGTTCTCGATGTTTGCGCCGGTATACATACGCCCGGTCTTCGTGCGCAGCGCCGCACCGACGGGATATTTTGAATAGGGAACATACGCCCGCCGCCGCGCTTCATTTGCAAGATCGATCAATGCCTGTTTTTCTTCGTTTGTTAATTTCATCGCTCACCTTGTGTGTGTTCCTCCGCAGTTCGCAAAGCGTGCGGGGGAAACAGCGTATCTATTTACCCTTCACCTTCCGCTCCAACTTCTTGATCGCCCTCGCCGGCATTCCCACAACAAGCATATCCTCAGCCACATTCTTCGTCACGATTGCGCCCGCGCCTGTCCGCGCGCCGGAACCTATCTTGAGCGGAGCGACCAGCATCGTATCGGAGCCGATGAACACATCCTCGCCGATCTCGGTGTTATGTTTTTTCTCGCCGTCGTAATTGCATGTGATCGTTCCCGCGCCGATATTGGTGTTCGCGCCGATCTGCGCGTTGCCGATATATGAAAAATGTCCCATCTTTACGCCGTCGGCCAGGTGCGAATCCTTCACCTCGCCGAAATTCCCCATGTGAACGTGATTTCCCAAATACGCGCCTTTTCGCAATCGCGCAAACGGCCCGATATCCACATGGTCTTCCAGCGTGGCGCCTTCGGTCACTGATGCAAGCACCTTGCAATGATTCCCGATCCTCGTATCGCGGATGATCGTATTCGGCCCGACAACATTGCCTTCACCAATCTCCGTCTTCCCATGGATATACGTGTTCGGCATGAGAACCGTATCCCTGCCGATACTCACGCCAATTTCAACATACGTCGAGGCAGGATCGATCATCGTCACGCCGTTAAGCATGTGCGTCTCATTGATTCGCCTGCGCATTGCGGCTTCCACTTCCGCAAGATGAACCCGCGTGTTGATACCAATGGTCTCTTCGATATCGTCCATCACGGTGGCCTGCACAGGCAAATCGTCCTTCGAAGCGAGTTCCACCGTATCGGTCAGGTAGTATTCGCCTTTCTTTGGATTCTTCGGGATTCGATGCAATGCGTCCCACAACCAGTTTGCGTCGAAGCAATATCCGCCCACGTTCAATTCCCTGACCAGCAACTGATCGGGCGTCGCGACATATTCCTCCACGATGGCTTCCACCGTTCCATCCCGCTTGCGGATGATTCGCCCAAACCCGCGCGGGTCCTCCGCATGGACGGTTAACATCGAAATCGGCCCCCTATTTTTCTTTTGAGTCTCCACAAGATTTTGCAGGGTTTCGCCGCGCAGGAGGGGCATGTCACTGTAACAAACGACGACGAGATCGGTCCTGTCCTTCAACACAGATTCCGCCTGCATCACGGCATGACCCGTGCCCAATTGCGGCTCCTGCAACACCGTTTGCGCGGAATCGCCGAGATACTTCGTCACCTCCTGCGCGCCGTGCCCGACCACAACAATCGGTTTTTCGGTTGTGGATTGCGCGATGGCATTCAACGCATGCCAGATCATCGGCTTCCCGGCAATGGGATGCAAGACCTTCGGCAAATCCGATTTCATGCGGGTTCCCTGCCCTGCGGCAAGCAGGATCGCTGTCACTCTCATGGTATCACCTCGGCAAAAATTTCATTCTGGGCAAGTATAACCAAAACAGGATTTGCGCGGCAAACAAATGCTCCACGGCAAATCCTGTTTTGAAACCGGCATGGCTATTGCAAAGACAGAAAAAGCTCAACGCGAAGACCGCGAAATAAGCGAAAAACGCGAAGTGTTTGATCAAGGTCGCGAAAATTCGCAACTTTCGCGCTTTCACCTGCACTGCGCGCAGGCGCAAGTGTCGCGTTTAGTCTTTGCTCTTTTCCATAGTTGTAAACCGGCTTTGCAAAAACCATATGGAAACTGGGCTTCCTTTTGAAGCGCCAAGTCCCTGGCTTTGCAACCAGCGCGAAGGCATTGGACTCCGAAAAAGAATCCCCGCGTGAACGGGGATTTCATCACAGGCTGGGGCACCTGGATTCGAACCAAGATCCACAGCTCCAAAGGCTGGTGTGCTGCCATTGCACCATGCCCCAATGCGGCGGGATTGTATCACAATTTATTGTTTACTTTCCATCTCCCGGAATAAGCCCCAGATTGCGGGCTTCCTCCAATGAGAGCACATCCGAACTGGTGGGTTTGTTGCTGTGCTTTTCGGCGGCCTGATTCCAAAAATCATCCACATCGTTTGGCTTGACCACTTCCTTCTTTTTTGCGGCTTCCTTCAACAGGGCTTCCATTTCAGGCGAGGGAGCCACATCGACAGGTTTCGTTAATCGGATGGTTGGCACTGCAACGGAGGCGGAAACGGGTTCCGTTGGCTTCACCGTCGCGGTGCGCAATTCGCCGGTCATCCCAATGGATTTGAGCGCTTTTTCCACCGCATTCTTCAAGGCGATCATGTTTCCCACGTTATCGAGAAGACAATCCTTCGCGGCAATCCCCCGCCCGACGACGAACAAGGCATAAGCCGTGCTGATCGGGGTAAAGAGAAGATCATAATCGCCGCCACTGAACACATGATACGAGCCGAGCGTCTCCTGGCGGGTATAACGGGCAACCTTCAGGCTGGCGTAATGAATGGACATCAACACATTCACCAGCGCAGCCTCCAATTCCATGCTGTCGTCCTGCATTCTTCCCGTCCGCGCCTGCACCAGTCCGCGGTCATTAAGCAGGAACACGGCGTCGGCTTTGATATCCTGCCGGAAGTTGGCAAGCAGGTCCGAGAGTTTGGCGTGCCGCTCCTCGGCTCTTGAATCAGGGTGGGCCTGCTCCTTGTGTTCGGGGGTAAACATCGTCTCCACAAGGCCGAGTCCGCGCTCGACGACATCCAGAAACTCGGCCAACGGAATTGGCTTGTTGAAGACGGCCAGCGCCCCGGCGTTCATGATCTCCTCGCGCACCTTTTTGTCAGTGACGCCGGTAACCAAAATCACCTTTGCCTCCGGGTGACGCACCCGCACCTTGTGCATCAACTCCACCCCGTTGATGCCGGGCAACATGTAGTCGGAGACGAGCAAATCCACGTTGTGCCGCGCCGATTCAAGCAGGGCTTCCTCCCCCGAAGGCGCCTCGAATATCTTGATCTCCGGGTTTTTCAAACCATCCAGCGTGGAATGCAGAAGGCGCAGAATATCGCGTTGATCGTCGACAAGCAGAATGTTATATGGCATGTCACACCTACTTTTACTTTACCATCCAGCAGGCCACCCAATGACTGGGCGTAGCCTCGCGGAACTCGGGTTCCTGCTCGGAGCAGATTTTATCCGCAATCGGGCAACGTGGGTGAAAGCGGCATCCCATCGGCGGATTCAACGGGCTGGGGACATCTCCCTTGAGAACTTCACGATTGCGCACAAGGGTCGGGTCGGGGATCGGGATGGCCGACATCAGCGCCTTTGTGTACGGATGCAACGGATTCTTGAACAGATCGTCGCGCGTGGTCAATTCGACCATCTTGCCGAGATACATCACCGCCACGCGATCCGAAATGTGCTCCACCACGCTCAAGTTATGGGCAATGAACAAATAAGTCAGCCCGAATTCATGCTGCAGATCTTTCAAAATATTCAACACCTGCGATTGAATGGAAACATCCAGCGCCGAGACCGGCTCGTCGCAAATGATGAAGTTGGGCTGTAACGCCAGCGCGCGCGCGATACCGATACGCTGGCGTTGTCCGCCGGAGAATTCGTGCGGATACCGCCGCGCATGATAATCCTCCAATCCCACTTTTTTAAGCGTCTCGATCATCAGGTCGTAGCGTTCCTGGCGCGATCCGATCTTGTGGATGTTCAATCCCTCCATCACCGCTTCGCCGATCGGCACGCGCGGATCGAGCGACGCATACGGGTCCTGGAAGATGATCTGCATGTGGCGGCGGACATCCTTCAATTCCTGCCCGCGCAATTTCAGGACTTCCCTGCCCTCGTACTGGATCGACCCGGAAGTAGGCTCGACCAATCGGAGCATCGACCGCCCGATCGTTGTCTTCCCGCAGCCTGATTCGCCGACCATGCCCAGGGTCTCCCCTTTTCGCACAGCAAACGAGACGTCGTCCACTGCCTTGACCCAATTTACCACGCGCTGCATCAGCCCGGCTCGCACCGGAAAATATTTCACCAGATGTTTTACTTCAACCAGATTCTCCATCGCCTGCGCTTCTTTGGTCTGACCCATGCTATTCGACTCCAATGTTTGCCATGCAAAGTATCTTCTCAATGGGGTGTCCACACCCCCTTCTTTTTGAAAAGATGCCATGAAAATATAAAATTATTTCCGCTTCTTTTTCAACGGGGCCGAATGTCCTTCGGCGTTTTGGCGCAGCCAACAGCGGGTCAAATGCCCCGGTTCGGCTTCGATCAAATCCGGTTTCCTATCGGCGCAAATCTTCAAGCCAAACTTTTCACGCGCCTCACAGCGCGGCGCGAAGCGGCATCCCGGCGGTAAATTAACCAAATTGGGAACAGAGCCCGGAATCACATCCAGCCGTTCCTTCAACTTCCCCAAAATCGGAATCGACCCGATCAACCCCTGCGTGTACGGATGCATTGGGTTGGCAAACAACGTCTTTACGTCCGTTTGCTCCACAATTTCACCGGCGTACATCACCGCCACACGTTCGGCCATTTCGGCCACCACGCCCAGGTCGTGCGTGATCAGAATCACCGATGTGCCCATCTTCGCCCGCAACTCGCGCATCAGGTCCAATATCTGCGCCTGGATGGTCACATCCAATGCGGTGGTGGGTTCGTCGGCGATCAGGAGTTCCGGGGTGCAGGCCAGCGCCATGGCGATCATCACACGCTGGGCCATGCCGCCCGAAAGTTCATGCGGAAAGGCCTCGGCGCGGCGTTCGGCATCGGGAATGCCGACCATCTTCAACAGTTCGATCGCCCGCTTTCTTCCCGCTTCGCGCCCGA
>JACPVD010000083.1 GCA_016191895.1 Chloroflexota bacterium
AGAACATATTTGGGAATGGTCGGTGGGCATAAATGACCATCGCGGTTTATACAGGACAGGCAAAGAAACAATCCCCGCCTGTACAAGAGACGGGGATTGTTGTGGGAAATTTATATCGGACTGCGGACTTCAGTCCGCCTTTGACACGCGAAATCGCAGACTGAAGTCTGCAACCCGCATCATCTGAATTTATTTCTTATCCGCCAGCCCTTCGCGGATGGCGTATAGCGCGGCCTGTGTTCGGTTGGCAAGATGGAGTTTTTCCAGGATACTGCTCACATATTTCGCCACCGTCCGCTCGTGGACGACCATGCTGGCGGCGATTTCCTGATTGCTCAGCCCACGCGCGATCAACCGCAGGGTTTCATGTTCGCGCGGGGTGAGCGGGTCCGCGGTGTACATCAACTCAGCAGGATGATCGATTTCGTGAATCACCTTCATTGCGATCGTCGGCTGGATGGATGCCTGTCCGTTTGCGACATCGTGGATGGCCTGCAGGAGTTGATCCCTGCGCGCGTCCTTCAAGAGATACCCTAATGCGCCTGCCTTGATCGATTGATAGACCATGTCGCTTTCCGCAAAACTTGTCAACACAAGAATGCGCGATTTCGGCGAAGCCTCTTTCAGTTTGGGAATGGCCTCGAGTCCGTTCAGGCGCGGCATCCGCATATCGAGCAGGATCACGTCCGGTTTCGTCTGACGCGCGACCTCAACGGCCTTCTGCCCATCCTCCGCCTCTCCGACAACTTTCAAGTCTTTTTGAAATGAGAGGATGGCGACCACGCCATCCCGCACCACGCTTTCATCGTCCGCTACAAGAATCCGAATTGGCTTTGTCATTTACATTAGCCCTTTCTGGCGACTGAAACGAGAACTTTTGTCCCTGCTCCAGGCTTGGAGGTGATTTTGAATTTACCATTGACCTGTGCCGCGCGTTCCCTCATACTGCGCAGGCCGAGGCCGGAGTCGTCCAGTTTTTTGATGTCGAATCCCTGGCCGTCGTCCACAATTTCGAGGATCACATTTTTCCGGGTTTGTTTTACGCTTACCGAAACGTTGCGCGCATGGGCGTGCCGCAAAATATTATTGAGCGCCTCCTGCGCGATGTAATATAACGCGATCTCGCTTTCCTTGTCGAGTTGGATGTTTTCATCGGAGATCATCCTCGCCCTGATGTCGGCGCGGCCTTCCACTGCGGCGATTCGATGCTGCAGGGACGGAACGAGCCCATCCTTGAGATCGGTGGGCTGCATTTCGTAAAGGAACAGCCGCATCTCCTTGACCGCCTGCCGCGCGTTCTCCCCGATGCGGGTCAACACATCCAATGGCGCGATCGTGGACCCGGCTTCGATTCCCGCCTGCGCAGCCTCTGTCAGCGCCAACAGCCCGTACAATTTCTGGCTGACCGAGTCGTGCAGGTCGCGCAGTAAGCGCTGGCGTTCGCCCAATGCAATTGCAAATTGACGACGGCGGTTGCTGTCGATCAGTGTGGCGATTTGATTTGCGATTGTAGTCAGGCGAATTACTTCATCCTGGCTGTAGGCGGCGTCTTTATTACGTCCCAAACACAAACACCCCAGGATATTGTTTTCATGCTCGGTGTAGATAACGAGTGGAATCAGGGCGACGTAATTAAATCCGATGGCGGCCGGGCCAAGCGGCGGATTCCCATCTTCGTTTCTTCCATCCAGAATCAAAGGGCGGCTCTCTTCGTTTGAGATCAGCCACTCGTGCAGGTTTGACGCAACGGTTTTACGGTTTATCGTATTGACATGCTCTGGTGAAAAACCGAAGTGTGATTTTAAGGAGAGTCCCTGCCGTGTTCCGTCTTTTTCCTCTGTCAGGAAGACGGCGACCGCCTGGCTGTTGAATGAGTATATAACCTGATAACTGGATTCCGAAAGAAAATCCTCCAGATTCATCGAGCGACTCGCCAAACTGGAGATGGCGTTGAGAAGCACGAACAATTCATCGCGCGCCCGCTGACGGGCATCATCGGCCAGTTTTCGCCCGGTCACATCGCGCCAGACGAACAGATGCCCGAACTGCGAATTTTTTCCGCCAGTCAGTTGCGAGATACGGATGTTCAAATATTGCCAGCCTCCCTGCGTTTTGACCGGGCGCCGCATTTCCATCTCGCGGATTCCCTCCGAAGATTGCTGGACCTTGGGCCAGTCGCTCAAAAGATGGTTGACGGGCATCCCGTAGAGTTTTTCGCGCGAAGCGCCGATCATCCTCTCGACGGCGGCGTTCATGTCGATGATCTTATCCTGATCGTCGACAACCATCCAGCCGTCGTCCATGCTTTCGACGACAATATCCCGCGTAAGCGGCGTAATCTCGACCAGGTTGCTGTTGAACTTGCCATACGAGAAACCGGCAATGGCGAGAGCGTAGGAAAAGAAGGCAAGATAGATGTGATCTTCCGTCTCTCCCCGTAAGATGAAGATCAACATATTGCCCGCCAACGGAAGGATTGCGCCTATGGGAATGGTCCATGCGCGCAGAAAAAGCAGGGATGGCTTATTGAGAAAGGTATCGACCAAAAGAAATACGCTCGCCGCCAGAAGGTGGGAGTTGTAAATGATGTTCACCTGTTCCCAGATTCGGGTTTGCGGATCGAAGAGCACCGACTGCGAGGGTTCCACCCAGAATAACGCCTGCGTCAACGTGGGCTCGAGGAGCAGGAAAAAGTAGGTGATGGGAGTCAGCCAGCGGGTTCGATTGGTGTAAGAGAACGCGAAAAGCAATTGGCCGGAAGCCGCGCTTGTCAGGCAAAGGTAATTTATGCTTTGAAGCAAATCGGCCGTGATGACGCGCTCGTTGATGACGTGAAGCAGGTAGGCCGCGGCCCAAACGGCAACGACCGTCGTGAGCATGAAAATACTGCCAATAGATGCGGACGCCTTCCTCCTTAAAAGGAAGGTGATCCATACGGCGAGGACGGTGATTGCAATAAAAAACAAACTGGTCAACTGGAATGGCATGGTCGTCATTTGAATTCCAAACGTTCAGCGGGCGATAACAGGAAAAACAAATTTGGGTCGCGCTGGATGTGATGTTGTTTGATTTCGCCTTTACCCAGGGCAGATTTCAGTTGCGTGACGACGTTTTCCAACCTGCCGTTGAGCGCTTCGATGCAGGCCTGTTGCAGGGCGTTGTGCGGCGCGGATATTTTTTCGAGTTCCCGCGCACATTCAACGGATTGTCCCATTTTATGTCGACAGATAGCCGTCAAAAGGCGCGCGTCCACATTGCGCGGCGATAGAGCGCTGGCTTTGGCCGCGGCCTCGATGGCGTCCATCACTTTTTCCATCGACAGGAGCAAACAACCAAGCGCAAACCAAAGGCGCGAATTGCCGGCGGCTTGTTTTATGGCGCGTTTGCCTTGAAGGATCGCGTCCCTGTTTTTGCCCAGCCCGCGCAAGACGATGGCGTTGTTCATCAGGATCGCGCTGTTGGCGGGTTCGTACCCTGCCGCCTGCGCAAAGCAAAGACCTGCATCCGCTTTATTTCCACGATCGTGCAGGTCAATCGCTTTCGCATTGAGCAGGCGGGCTTGATCATGCGGGTTGGGATGTTTCCCGATCAAGACAAGCCCATCCTGCAAAATGTCCGCCAGTTCTTTGGAGTCATCCAAAATCCAATATAGGTGCGCCAGCGCAAGCATGGAGTCGATTCGCGTCGATATGGAATCATCCTCCTTTGGAAGATGGTCGAGCAGGGTTCGATGCCGGGCGAGCGATTCGCGCGCTGTATTTTCGTTTGTTTCTTGAATGGAATCGTCCCATAAAAATAAACCGGCCGGGATGGGCAGGTTTCTCTTTCCGCGTTTTGGGGCAAACTCCACCACGCGATGGCGAAACGCCCAAAAGTCCGGGGCGAGCCGCGGCAGGATCGCCGCCTCCGATTCAGTCAGCCAGAATACGGCGCGGATTTTCTCTTCCACCAGCAGTTCGCGGCGCAAGTTGAGCGCGTTATATACCCTGCCATCCGTTTCCTGATTCGCGTTGTCAATTCCAGATACAAAAAAGACCGCGTCCTCCGGTTGATTCGCTTCGCTCATGACGCGGATTACATCTGGCGCCGAGCTTTCAACCGCAATGCAAAAGACCCTTCCGCCATGCCCTGCAATTTCACGTTCCAGCGCATCCTGTGCTTCGGCCTGCCCCGCCTTCGATGCATGCACGGCAAGCAGGATGGCCGGCCGGTTCCATTGCCTGGCAAGTTCGATCTCGTCTGCAAGGATTTCCACGCCTTCGCTGAATGATTTGCTGTGGAAATTTTTTCTCGGCTGTTTCGTCATATCGCTCTAACGTATCGCCAGGAAATGAACCGCCCGCAACGGCAGGAGGCGGCGGGCTTCCTCGTTTATCTTTTCATAGTGGGTTTCCCAAAGGCCCAAAAATGCGGCGGCGTCCAGCGTGGTAATTCTTTGTGGAGTGGAGGGATTTAATTCCTGCGCCGCCTCGTTTGTGAATCCTCCCATGCAAACCATCATGCCGAAATCGTTCGCGCCGAGAATGGATGCGAAACTTCGGACTCCCTCTGCGGTGACGACCTGTCCCTTATGAACGATCTGCGCAAGGACGCGTCCTCCCTTAACTCCAAGTGGGTCGGCGTGCGCGACCAGGCTGATTCTCCCCCGTTCCTTTTCCGGCGGCGCCATCCACGATGGGAAATATCCCATCGCACGCAACAATTCCGCAAACATGATCTGAAGTTCGCTTGGATTTAAACTGGACAGGTATTTTTTTATCTGTGCCCATGCCGCTTCCTGGGCGCTTTCCAGCGTGATGGTGTATTCAGGGATGGCCTTCCTGCGTTCGTTATAAAGACGAATCGCCTCCTGATATAGGTCATGCACATTGGAGAATCGCCCGCAGGCTTCATACCCGTCCTGTGTGATGCGCCAGAGACCGCGCAGGTCTTTTGCGATCCACCCCGCCTGCGTGATGGGAATGGTGATGATGCGAACCATCTTTTCATAGCGGGGTGCGCCGCCGGCCGATGGCGTTTGTTCATATTCCGAAAGTTCGATGATATTCGGCAGGCGCGATAATACATCCCTTGCGCCCAATCCCTCGGGTTTGTCCCAAAGGATTTCGAAAATACTTCTTAACAGTTCTCCTGCTCTTTGAAGGGTGATATTTGGCATGGATGAAGGGAAGGCCGCGCCAAAATTCAGGCGGAATGGGGCCCGTGTTGCCGGCGCGAAAGGCGGATGTATTGTTCGATCATCTCTTTCGGGTGGGGGCGTGTTCCGAGTACCACCAAATAACCCGGTGCCCAAAAATCACCGTTGGGAGTTTCATGATGAAGATGATCAAACGTGGCAAGTATCAATTGAGACGTCCGATGACGGATCTCCTGTATGAATTGACCTGTCTGCACCGCTGGAACAACCCGCAATCCCCACTGCAAATAACCCGGATTGACAGTGACGAATTCCAGGTTCCAATTGAATGAACCGCATATCTGCTTCAACCATGGCGGCAGGCGTTGGGCCAGATCGGCTTTCAGTTGGTGGGCGGGAAGGCGGGGAATCAAAAGACAGGTGTAACTTAGATCGTACGATTCAGGATGAACAGGCTCAAGAACAATAGTCTCATTTGAGTCTTCGATCGCCTCTTC
>JACPVD010000084.1 GCA_016191895.1 Chloroflexota bacterium
ACGATAAGATCATCAATCGCGCCAATCAATTGGGCGAAGATCCGCTCAAACTCTCGCAACGCTACATTGAAGATTACGCCAACGACCTCAAAAACCTGAATATCCTGCCGGCCACATCCTATCCGCAGGTGAGCAAAACCATGCCGCTCATCATCGAGTTCATTCAGGGTTTGATTCAAAAAGAAGCCGCCTACGCCGCGCCCAACGGCGACGTGTATTTCAGCGTCACCAGCAACGACGATTACGGCAAACTCTCCGGCCGCAAACTCGATGACATGCAGGCAGGCGCGCGCATCGAAGTAGGCGAAGCCAAGAATCACCCAATGGATTTCGCGCTCTGGAAAGCCGCCAAGCCTGGCGAAATCTCATGGGACAGCCCCTGGGGCAAAGGCCGCCCCGGCTGGCACATCGAATGCTCGGCGATGAATCTCGCCGAACTCGGCGAACAGATCGATATTCACGGCGGCGGCAACGATTTGATCTTTCCGCATCATGAAAACGAGATCGCGCAGACCGAATCCTACACTGGCAGGCAATTCTCACGGTATTGGGTTCACAACGGCATGTTGCAACTCGGCGGCGAAAAGATGTCCAAGTCGCTGGGCAATATCGTCAGCATCAAGGAATTTTTATCGAAGCGTTCCGCCGATGTGATGCGGATGCTCGTCTTGAACGGAACCTATCGCGCGCCGTTATTGTTCAACGAAGAGACTCTCGACGCCGCGGAAAAAAATGTCGAACGCCTCAAATCCGCGCTGCGGCCTGCTCCCGCTTCCTCCAAAGGACTCAGCGCCGACGCCGCTTCCGCGTTCTCGTCCGCCGGCGACTCGGCCAAATCCAATTTCACCGAAGCCATGGACAACGACTTCAACACCGCCGGCGCCATCGCCGCACTATTCGAATTATCCAAAGCCATCAACACTGCAAGAGATAATGGCGCGACAAACGAACAACTCGCATCCGCGCAAAACATCTTCCGCGAATTGACCGGCGTCCTCGGCCTGAAACTCGAAGAAAGGAAAGGTTCGAGCGAAGACGATGCGCACGTCAATGCGCTGATAGAAGAACGCAATCAGGCGCGCAAGCAAAAACAATGGGCGCGTTCGGACCAAATCCGCGACCAACTCAAAGAGATGGGCATCATCATCGAAGACGGCAAAGACGGCGCGACGTGGAGATGGGGATAATCCCAAAACCTGTCAGCGAAGTATGGCGGCCGGAACTGGTGCGCCTGCCAAAGTTGACCCGCGCGCGCCGCGCCTTTCGCGCCTTCGGGCACGGGTTGATGAAACTCGTCGCCAAAATCTGCCTGAATGTTTCTGTGGAGGGGCTGGAAAATTTCCCGCAGGAAAGGCCGTTGATGATCGCGATCAATCATCTCGGCGATTCGGATGTGCCGGCCATCATCGCATCCCTGCCGTTTCCGCCGGATGCGCTCGCAAAGATCGAGTTATACGACCTCCCCATCCTTGGAAAACTCATCGACTGGTACGGCGTGATCTGGCTTCACCGCGGCCAGGCCGATAAACGCGCCATCCGCGCCGCGCTGGATGGTTTTGCCGAAGGACGGGTGATCGTCATTGCGCCGGAGGGACGTTATTCCGTCACCGGGGCGCTGGAAGAGGGAAACAGCGGCGCGGCGTTTCTGGCATACAAAGCCAATGTGCCGATATTGCCGGTCGCGGTCACCGGTACGGAGAATGAACACGTGTACGGGCACATGAAAAAGTTTCGGCGCGCGCCGGTCAAGATTCGGGTGGGGAAAATGTTCAGGCTGGCCGATCCGGACTCAGGCCGGCATGAAGCGGTGAGTCGGGGCACGAGTCAGATCATGGGGACATTGGCGAGTCTGCTCCCGGAAAAATATCGCGGGACGTATTCCAAATAAATTGCCTGTGTGCCTGTTCTTCCCGCAGTTCCACTGCGGGAAGAACGTGAAATGAAATTGCAATTATTTGGGGCTATAATTCGGCCAATGGACTTCCTGTTCACGCTGTTTGCGAGTATCGCGTTTCCTGCGCCGCCCACACTTGCAGGTTGGATTGTGTGGTTGTCTCTGCTGGGGTTGTTGGCATACGTGTTGTTTCGCCTGCGCGAAACGCAAACCAGATGGACACGGCGCGACTGGGGGCTTTTCATCCTCTTTTTGATTCTGACCTTCATCGGCAGTCTTTTCATCCTGCGGCCTTTTTCCGCATCCGCCCGACCGTTGCCCAGTTTGCCCGCCAATGCGCCGGGTTCAGCGCTGATGGTTTTCTCGGCCATTCCCTGGCTGTTGGGCGCCGGCTTGCTTGGGCCGATGGGGGCGGCGATTTTGGGGGCGTTTGCCGGCCTTCTGCGCGGCGCGTTGGATACCTATTCATTATTTACGCTGTTGGAATTTGCGTTGATGGGCGTGTGGTTCTCGCAAAACATGCGCCAGCGGTTTCGCACCCGCGCCTATGGATTGCTGCGTCAGCCGCTTGCCGGCACGTTATTGTTGATCCCCGTTCATATTTTATTTACCCTCGTCAGCGCATTGTTCACCCAATGGGGCGTGGACATTCCCGTTACTGCGCGGCTGGATTTTGCGTTAAGCAACGCCGGCGTTACAGCAGTTGCATTTGGCGGCGAAATGCTGGTGGCGGGAATTATGGCGCAAATTATTTCGATGACGTTCCCGGAAATTTGGGGAAGCAAACAACCCCTGCAACCTTCGCCCAGCGAGAAGAGCATCGAGTCGCGTTTTCTATTTGCGGCGGGAACGTTCATTTCACTATTGCTTCTGACCCTGCTCGTCGGCGATTGGATCGTGGCCGGCCGCGCAGCGCGGGACATGCTCCAGGATCGCCTCTCCAGCGCGGGTGAATCGGCGGCGCAAAGCGTCCCCTTTTTTCTGGAGACCGGCCAAAACCTTGCAGTCCAACTGGCCTCCGATCCGCGCATGTTAACCACAAATGGAGACGAACTGGAAAACATCATCGGCTTGCGGATGCGTTCGGTTCCATACTTCGATGAATTCTTCGTACTCGAAGCGAACAGCAATATTGTGCTTGCCACGGTGCCCGATTCAGGCCGCCCCTTCAAGCCATATCCCGATGAAATCATGGGGCTGATTCTCGCTCCTAACGGGGTGTTGACGCAGATCTATTCCATTCCGCCGGTGGCGCCAAACGAATCCGCGCGAATTTCCTTCATGGTGGGAATTGTGGACGCCTCGAACCAGATTCGACGCGTGTTGGTCGGACGCACGACCCTTGAAACCAATCCACTCACCCTGCCGCTTGTCCAGGGTATCAACAACATGAGAGACCTCGGCGGCACAGGCTTTTTGCTCGACGACAATAATCGCATCATCTATCACTCC